>CAZPLX010000017.1:0-14193 GCA_964587345.1 uncultured bacterium | reverse complement strand
CTGTACCGCGACGCGGACGATATTGTTCTCCGGTTGCTGCGCGGTCAGTGATGATCCCGCGGTTTGAGTGTGGAACCTGAGCATCATGGAACGGGCCTCTCTAGCCTTGAAGCGTTCCTTCATGATCTTTGCCCAGAGGCGCCTTGCCGCCCGAAATTTCGCCACTTCCTCGAGAAAATTGTTGTGCACGTTAAAGAAGAAGGAGAGACGGGAGGCGAATGTGTCAATCTCGAGACCCGCTTTCAAGGCCGCCTCGACGTACGCGATCCCATCTGCCAGGGTAAAGGCAACCTCCTGGACCGCAGTGGCGCCTGCTTCTCGGATATGATAGCCGCTAATGCTGATCGTGTTCCACTTCGGCATATGGCGGCTGCAAAAATCGAAAATATCGGTGATAATCCTCATTGAAGGGGCCGGGGGATAAATGTAGGTTCCCCGTGCAATGTACTCTTTGAGAATATCGTTCTGGATGGTTCCCGCGAGCGCCTCCATGGGAGTGCTCTGTTTTTTTCCCACGGCGATATACATTGCCAGAAGAATCGAAGCAGTTGAGTTGATGGTCATAGATGTGGAGACATCGGAAAGGGGAATCCCTTTGAAGAGAGTCTCCATATCCTCGAGAGAATCGATGGCAACACCCACCTTTCCCACTTCTCCCGCGGAAACATGATTATCAGAATCAAAGCCCATCTGCGTGGGAAGATCGAAGGCAACGCTCAAACCAGTTTGTCCCTGGTCCAGGAGATACCTGTATCGCTCGTTGGACTCGCTGGCGGTTCCAAATCCCGCGTACTGCCGCATGGTCCAGAAGCGACCCCTGTACATGGTTGGCCGTACACCTCTCGTAAAGGGGTATTCTCCTGGAAAACCCTCCTCCTCGAGGTAGGACGCCCCCTCCTGGTGGGATGGTGTATAAAGCCTCTCCACCTCGTATCCAGAGGAACTCGTGAACGATTCCTTTCGCTCTTTTCCCCTACTAAGCGCTTTCCCGAGGGTTTCGTTCTCCCACTTCTTACACCTCTTCCGGATCTCCTTGGAATCGTCCCCGCCCATAGCTTAAGCCCCCTACTCTATAAGGAGGAGTTTGGCTCCCCCGTCAACTACATCTCCCTCACTCACGAAAACTTCCTTCACCTTACCGGTCGCTTTAGATTTGAATTCGTTCTCCATTTTCATGGCTTCTATGATAATAACCCCCTGCTTCCCCTCGACCTCTTCCCCTTCTTTCACGAGGATCTTCACGACTTTCCCGGGCATGGGCGCCGTAATCAGCTGTTTTCCCCCACCTGCCGCTTCCCGTACACTGTGAAGTGCTCTCTTCTGTTCGTTGAGAACTCTCAATGAGTAGCGGTCACCCCCGATCAGGATGTCTATCTCCTCGTCTTTCATGGTAAGGTCCACTTCATAGATCCTGTTTCCGATTATGATCGACCAGGTATTATTCGATACGCGGTGGGCGTCAACATCTGTCTCCTTCCCGTCCACAACTACATTGAACTGGGCGACTCCTGTCTCATCCACCTGGACGAGAATTTCCTCCTCACCCAATTTCACGTAATAATTCATCCATCCCCCCCCTCAGAACTTTCTCCCAAAGCCGGGCCTGTCAAGGTATTTCCATAAGGACACCGGACCGCCTCCCCTCTCTTTTTCTCCCGCAAGGGATTCGTCCTTTTCCCTGCTGAACTGGACAATCGCCCCCACGATCCGCGCCACATCCGAATCCGGAAGGACCCTCTCTTCTTCCTCTTTGAAGAAGACTTTGTCTATAAAGTCCGTGTCAAAAGTCCCCCGAATGAAATGTTCATTGTTCATGACCCTCAAGTGGAAGGGTATCGTCGTCTTGACTCCGGTGATGATGTATTCAGAAAGAGCCCTCTTCATTCGCAGTATCGCTTCTTCCCGGTTCTTTCCCCACACGATGAGCTTGGAGATCATCGGGTCGTAATGGATAGGAATGTCAAAACCCTCGAAGACCCCTGAATCGTCTCTCACCCCGGGTCCTCCTGGAACCCTTATTCTTTCTATATGCCCGGGACAGGGGAAGAAATTCCTGTCTGGATCTTCCGCGTAAATCCTGCATTCGATTGCATGACCCACCTGCGTAATATCTTCCTGTGATATCCCAAGCTTTTCTCCCGATGCGATGCGGATCTGTTCCTTCACAAGGTCTACCCCGGTCACCATCTCCGTTACCGTATGCTCTACCTGGAGACGAGTGTTCATCTCGAGGAAGTAAAACCGTCTATCTTTGTCCATAAGAAATTCTACGGTTCCCGCCCCCTCGTAGTTCACCGCCTTCGCTGCCGCCACGGCAACCTCACCCATTTTTTTCCGGATTTCATCAGTTGCGAAAACTGAGGGGCTTTCCTCAATGACTTTCTGGTGCCTCCTCTGGATGGAACATTCTCTCTCGAAGAGATGGATTGCGTCACCATACCGGTCCGCGAGGATCTGGATTTCTATGTGCCGAGGCTGCTCGATATACTTTTCGATATAAACGGAATCGTCTCCGAAGGAAGATTTGGCCTCAGACCTCGCTCTCATAAGAGCCCCTCGGAGTTCCTTCTCTTTCCAGACAAGGCGCATCCCTTTTCCCCCTCCCCCCATCGCAGCCTTCAACATGACCGGATACCCAATGGTGGCCGCGATTTTGACAGCCTCATCCTCCGTCTCTACCGCTTCTTGTGTACCGGGAACGATGGGGACACCGGCAGACGCCATTTTCTGGCGGGCCAGAGTTTTACTCCCCATAGTTTTCATCGCCTCCCCTTTGGGACCTATAAGGGTGATCCCAAGGGATTCCACCTCTTCCGCAAAATCGGGATTTTCAGCGAGGAATCCATACCCCGGATGGATGGCGTCAACACCGGCATCCTTCGCCACCTTGAGTATCTTTTCCCTGTTCAGGTATGACTCGCTTGCCTGGGGAGGTCCTATCCTGTACGCATGATCTGCGAAACGCACGTGAAGGGAGTGGCGGTCCACATCGGAATAAACAGCCACAGTCTCGATCTCCATTTCCTTACAGGCCCTTATCACCCGTACAGCGATCTCGCCCCTGTTCGCTATTAAAATCCTTGAAAACATCGTCTCCTCCCCATGGTTATAGAGGAATATTCCCGTGCTTCTTCGCTGGGTTTGTGTCCCTCTTTGTGTCAAGCATTTCGAATGCCCGGATGACCTTTGGCCTCGTATCCTCTGGATTGATAACCTCATCTATGAAGCCGAGTTCTGCCGCCTTGAAGGGATTGGCAAATTTTTCCCTGTAATCGTTCACAAGCTCCTCTTTCCGGGCAACGGGATCGTCCGACTTCACGAGATCGTGGCGGAAAATGATGTTCACCGCTCCCTCTGGACCCATGACGGCAATCTCTGATGTAGGATACGCGTAATTGATATCTCCCCGGATATGCTTCGAAGACATGACACAATAAGCTCCCCCGTATGCTTTTCTCGTGATGACCGTTACCTTGGGAACCGTTGCCTCCGCGTATGCATAGAGGAGTTTCGCTCCATGCTTGATGATTCCACCGAATTCCTGGGACGTTCCCGGAAGAAATCCCGGTACATCCTCGAAGGTGAGAAGGGGAATGTTGAAAGCATCGCAGAACCTGACAAACCTGGCTCCCTTGAGAGAGGCGTTAATATCGAGACACCCCGCGAGCATTGCAGGCTGGTTTGCGACAACTCCCACCGATCTTCCCGCGAGCCTGGCAAATCCCACTACGATGTTTTTCGCAAAATGCTCATGGACTTCAAAAAAGTTTCCATTGTCCACAACTTTCTGAATGATCTCTTTTATATCGTAAGGCCTGTTTGGCTGGTCGGGTACAATTGTGTTCAACTCCTTGTCCCGCCTGTCGGAAGGATCGTCACAGGGAGCCATGGGGGGATCCTCCGAGTTGTTCTGGGGAACGAAGGAGAGGAGTTCTCTCATCATGAAGAGGCACTCTTTCTCGTTCTCCGCCGCGAAATGGGCAACACCACTCACCTCGTTGTGGGTCATGGCGCCCCCCAATTTTTCCTTGGTCACCTCCTCGTGGGTCACCGTCTTGATCACATCGGGACCCGTGACAAACATGTAACTCGTATCCTTTACCATGAAGGTAAAATCAGTAATGGCAGGTGAATAGACCGCACCCCCCGCACATGGTCCCATAATCGCAGATATCTGGGGTACTACACCAGAGTATATCGTGTTCCTCAGGAATATATCCGCATAGCCGGCAAGGCTCATCACCCCTTCCTGGATTCTGGCACCCCCTGAATCATTCAGGCCGATGAAGGGAGCCCCGGTTTTCACTGAAAGGTCCATCACTTTGCACACTTTGCCCGCGTAACTCTCACTCAGCGAACCGCCAAAAACAGTAAAATCCTGAGCGAAGAGAAAGACAAGCCTCCCGTTGACCGTCCCATACCCGGTGATGATCCCATCGCCGTAAAACTTTTTCTTCTCCATGTCGAAATCTGTGCAGCGATGGGTCACAAGCCTGTCGAGTTCCACAAATGAATTTGGATCGAGAAGGAGATCTATTCTTTCCCGGGCGGTCAGTTTCCCCTGAGCATGCTGTTTTTCAACTCGTCCCTCCCCCCCTCCTTCCATGGCCAGTTCATTTATCTTTTTCAAACGGTCAATTTTTTTCTGAAGTGTCATACCCCCCCCCGTGTGCGGTATTTGGCTTAAATATCATCGTTTGGAACATAATGTCAAGAAACCATGCCCCCTTCAGCTCTTCAGAAGTTCCCCTACGTGGGCAACTTGTATTTTCGACCCCTTCCTTCCCGCAGATTCTCTCAGCTGTGTGAGGCAACCTGAACAGGATGTAGCGATGATTTCTGTGCCAGATTTCTCTGCAAGGCGGATCTTCTCCTCTCCCATACGAATCGATTTCTCTCTGTGGGTAATGGAGAATGTTCCCCCGAACCCACAACAGAGATCAGCACCTTCCATGGGAATAAACCTCTCAGGAAACAGACCTCTTAAAAGATTTTCAGCAGACTCTACAGCTCCCGGAATCGTGAGTGAATGGCACGGACGATGATAAGAGATTTTTCCTCCTTTCCGCAAAGTCTCCCCCACAGATATCGCTTCATTTCGTCGGGAAAGGTAAGATTCAAAATCAACACAGCGATCCGAAAGTTCACGCCCCTCTTTTTCCCTCTCCGTCCCTTCAAAGAGTCTCGGGTACACCTCTTTCACCATGTGGAGGCAGGATACACAGGGGAAGACGATTGCCCCTTTTCCTGTCCTGCTGAAAAGAGTAAGGGTTTCCTCTCCCCTCTTTAATGCTCCTCCCATGTCTCCAGCCGCGAGGGCGGGGAGACCGCAACACCCCTGGTCTGCAGGAGCTGAAAGAGATCCGTCCTCGTTACAAAGAGAACTTACTGATTCAAGGACGTGAGGAAAAAATATATTGTAGACACATCCCGTAAAGAGGAGATCGCCACCCTCCTCTGCGATGGCGGATAGATCCTTGCCCTTGAGAGAAAGGTATGAACGGTCCGGAATGGGGGGAAGCATTCTTCCCTCCCCTCCCCACAATGAGGGGAGCTTGTAGTAGAGACCACTCGAAGTAGGAATCTTTTCCGCCAGAATGGCAAGGAGACTTTTTCCCACAAAGGCGGCCCCCCGGGAGAGAGAAGGGGTCATGGAAAGGGCTGTGAGGAGGGCTTTTTCTCCAAACGGAATTCCCAACTCTTCTGCGATACGTGCCCGTTCCTGAAGGAATAGACCAGTCGTATTGACCTCGTTTGGACACTTTGTCTCGCATCGTCCACAGAGGAGACAGTTATCGAGAAAGGTGCGGTATTTCCCCCTTTCCCCGTTAAGAGTACCCTCACGATCTCTCCTTATTACCTCAACTTTTCCCCGGGCAACGGAAGATTCACTCAGGTCTACAGCATAGAGAGGGCATACACTTCTACAGGCACCGCACATGGCGCATTTCTTTGTTTCTTTGTCCCATTTTTCCCTACCCATCCGGCTGAGTCTCCTCAGGGAAATATCTTGTGGGGATTGAGAATATTGTGGGGGTCGAAAAGCTTTTTAATCGATTTCATTACCGCAATCTGCCTTTCATCGAGCTCCATTGTGATGTACGGCTTTTTAGACATACCCACGCCGTGCTCTCCTGATATTGTCCCGCCCATTTTCACTGTGAGGCTGAAGAGTTTCCTCACTATCTCCTCCCCCTTTTCCACCTCCCCGGAGAGAGAATCGTCGATCATTATGTTCACGTGAATGTTTCCGTCACCCCCATGTCCGAAGCTCACTATTGGAATACCCGTGTTCGTTGAAAGATCTCCAAGCCTTCTCATCATTTCCGGTAATTTTGTCCGCGGTACGGTGATGTCTTCGTTTATCTTCTTCGGATTCACTTTCAGGAGGGAGGGTGAAATAGCCCTTCTGAGATCCCAGAGTTTTTCTCTTTTTTCCTCTTCAGACTCATTCTCAACAGATATCGCTTCCATATCCTGTATGAGTCCATGGAGCTTCCGTTCACGTACCTTCACTTCATCCTCAAACCCGTCCAACTCGAGAAGAAGGTAGCAGCCCGCATCTTCGTCCACCTCGTAATCGCCATATTCTCTCACGCACTGAACCGCCGACCTGTCCATTATCTCCAGGGACGAGGGAACTATCCTGTGTTCTACAATGGTATTTATGGCTTCACACGCACTCTCCGTGTTTTTGAAACCCACAAGAAATGTCGAAAACAATTCCGGCCGGGGAATGAGCCTTAACGTCCCTTCCGTTACCACCGTAAGAGTCCCCTCGGACCCTACGATGAGGCCTGTGAGGTCATACCCCACAACCCCTTTCACTGTATTCACCCCGGTATGAAGAGTTTCTCCCGTGGGGAGAACATTTCGAAGGGAAAGGACATACTGTTTCGTTACACCATACTTGAAAGCAGATGGGCCTCCCGCACACTCCGCTATGTTTCCTCCGAGGGTGCAGAAGTTCATGCTTGCAGGGTCGGGGGGATAAAAAAGGCCCATTTTTTCCACTTCCCTCTTCAGATCAGCCAGAATCACTCCGGGCATGACCGTGGCGGTCATGTTCAGCTCGTCGATATCAAGAATCCGGTTCATTTTCTCGAAAGATACGACCACTCCCCCATCCACGGGGACGGATCCGCCAGTGAAACCTGACCCCGCCCCTCTTGGAATAAGGGGAATTTTCACACGGTTGGCGAGGGCTATGAGATTCCTCACTTCTCCCTCATTTTCGGGAAAAACCACACCGTCTGGCTGGATAGAAATACCGGTTGCGTCGTAGGAATAACAGATTCTATCGATCTCTTCAAATGAAGACCGATCACCGAAAATATCCCGTATTTCCCTCTCTATCACATGGCCATTCAAGGAAAACCCCCGAAACAACAGATATATGAATTATACCACGGAACGAAAAGCGCGTTTTCCCTGGCACCTCCCCCCAGAGCCATTCCCAGTAACAATGCTATTCCTTGTCTCATATCTTCATTCCTGCAATAATAGTCCGACCATAAAAGTAAAGGAGGATAAAAGGTGAAGATCATCGGAAGAAAAATCATGTGGAACCTTCCCCAGAATGCCTCCCTCATCATGTACTCACTATTCGGCATCGTCCTCTTCATCCTTGCTTTCGGGATTTACAGGAGAGTGAGGATCTACCGGTCAGGAAGAGAAGAATTCGAGTGCAGGACAGATCACGCTGAAGAGAGACTCCTTTTCGTTCTCAAAGAAGGATTGTTTCAGCGAAAAGTGATGGAACGGACCCTTGGTGGAGGCATTCATCTTATGATCTACTCCTCCTTCATCGCCCTAACCATCGCCACAACTCTCGTCGCCCTCCAGTACGACTTCGGATTCTCCATCCTTCAAGGAACATTTTATGGGTTTTTTGAAATATTCGCCGACACCTTCGGGCTTCTTCTCATTGTTGGGGTAATACTTTCCCTCTTACGGCGCTACATCCTCTCGCCGCCAGGTTTAACACGTTCTGGTGACGATACTGTTCAGCTTCTCCTCATCCTTGCCATCGCAATCACCGGTTTCCTCATTGAGGGCCTTCGCCTGGCTGCAACTCAACCTGATGCTGCGAAATTCTCCTACGGGGGGAGATTTGTCGCAACCTATCTGAAGGAAATTCCCCCTCGATCCATGCTCACCGAGCACCGGCTCCTCTGGTGGATACACCTCTCCCTTGCCTTCGGGTGGATCGCGTCGCTCCCCTTTTCCAAGGCGATCCACATTTTCAGTTCCCCCCTGAACATGTTTCTGCGGTCAACTCGACCGAAGGGAGCCCTTCAGCCGATTCCTGAGATCGAAGAACGGGAGATGATCGGGGCAGTCAACGTGACGGATCTCTCCTGGAAATCACTCATATCCGCCGACGCCTGCACGAAGTGCGGCAGGTGCCAGGACGTGTGCCCTGCCTACAATACGGGGAAAGAACTCTCTCCCAGGGATATTATCCTCAAGACGAAAGAGGACATGACGAAAGGAATTATAGCTTCCCTGGTCCCTGGAACGGCGAAGATCGATAAGAAAACCGGGCATCCCTTAGAGGAGAAATTTGTTGGAGAGATAATATCTCCCTCCGAGATATGGGCCTGCACCACCTGCAGGGCCTGTATGGAAGAATGCCCGGTAACGATCGAGCATATCGATATGATCGTGGATATGCGCCGGGGCCTCGTCTTTGAGAGCAAAGTTCCCGATACAGGCAGAAATGCCCTTGTAAAGATGATGAACACGGGCAACCCGTGGGGGCTTCCCCAGGCCGATCGAACTGCCTGGATGGAAGGGCTCAATATCCCTCTCGCTTCGGAAAAGAAGGAGTTCGAATATCTCTACTGGGTGGGGTGCGCAGGTTCCTACGACGTGCGGAACCAGAAAGTAACGAAGGCGATGATAGGCCTTCTTAACAGGGCTGGAATCGATTACGCAGTATTGGGAGGAGAAGAAATGTGCTGCGGAGATTCCGCCAGGAGACTGGGGGAAGAGGGCCTCTTTCAACTCGGAATGGTGGAGGGAAACCGGGAAATCTTTCAGAATTACCGTTTCGAAAAGATCCTTACCCAGTGCCCTCACTGTTTCAACACTTTCAAGAACGAATACCCACAGTTTGGAGTGTCCTTCGGAGGGGTCGTCCACCACACGGAACTCCTTGGGGATCTCCTTGCCCAGAAGGCTCTTATCCCTTTGAAAAAGGATAATACTCTCTTTGCCATCCACGATTCATGCTACCTCGGGCGTCACAACGACATCTACGATCAGCCAAGGGAGCTTCTCAAGAGCGTGCCTGGAGTCTCCCTCCACGAAATGGAGAAAAGCAGGAACCAATCCTTCTGCTGTGGTGCGGGGGGAGGACTCATGTGGATGGAAGAGGAAGGGGAAAGGGTCAACGTCAACCGCCTCGAGCAAGCCCTTGAAACAGGGGCAAACGGCATCTGCAGTTCTTGTCCTTACTGCCTCATCATGTTCGACGATGCAGTGAAATCGAAGGATATGGTAGAGGAGTTCGTTGCAAAAGATATCGCCGAAATTTTGTCTGAGTCCCTTTAGACTGTCCAACGTCCTATGTCCGACGAAAACATATATATGTCCGATTGCTGTTTCGGGTTTCGGGTTTAGAGTTTCGAGTCAACCCCAGACACGAGACTCGAAACCCGAAACTACAATTGGAATGTAATAAAATCCCTGTTATCTGAGAAGTATCTCCTTTGCCAGAACCAGTCTCTGGATCTGGCTGGTTCCCTCGTAAATCTGGAATATTTTCGCATCTCTCATCAACTTCTCGACCGGGTAGTCCCTCATGTAGCCGTAGCCACCAAAAATCTGAACCGCATCTGTGGTGACCTGCATTACGAGGTCGCCCGCGTAGGCTTTCGCAATCGATGACTCCACGGTGTTTCTCACCCCGTTGTCAATCATCCAGGCGGATTTCCAGGTAATCAATCGTGCCATCTCAATTCCGATTTTCATATCGGCAATCATAAAGTTGATCGCCTGGTTCATGGCAATTGGAGCACCGAACTGGACCCTTTCCTTGGAATAGTCCAGGGCATACTCGTAGGCAGCCCTGGCGACACCCACTGCAGAGGCCGCTACGATCGGCCTGGTCCTGTCCAGTGTCATCATTGCAAGTTTAAACCCGTCTCCCTCCTTCCACAGGAGGTTCTCCTTTGGAACCACTACGTCTTCAAATATCACGTCCGCCGTATCCGAAGCCCTCTGTCCGAGTTTATCCTCCTTTTTTCCGGTAGACACTCCCGGGAGATCCCTCGGTATCACAAAGGCAGAAAGCCCCCTGTGCCCCAGCGATTTGTCCGTGGACACATAGACGGTGTACTGGCTCGCATGGGACCCGTTGGTGATAAAGCATTTTCTGCCATTTATCACATAGGAATCTCCATCCTTCTTCGCAGTCGACTTCACTGCACCCGCGTCCGACCCTGCGCCCGGCTCCGTGAGACAGAATGAGCCGTACAAAAGTTTTTCCGCAAAGGGAGCGACGAATCTCTTCTTCTGCTCATCCGTCCCCGCAATAATGATGGGAGCCAGGGAGAGGCCTGTCGCCTCCATGGAGGTGGCGATTCCGGAACACCCCCATGAAAGTTCTTCTGAAATTATGCAGGTATCCAGAGTGGTGAGACCGAGCCCTCCGTATTCCTCAGGGATAAACTCCGTCATGAGCCCCAGTTCATACGCTTTTTCGAAAATATCTTGAGGAAAGGTACCTTCCCTGTCATATTCCGCAGCTTTAGGACGGATCTCGTTTGCAGCGAATTTATGTGCCATATCCTTCAGCTGAACCTGTTCATCAGTCAGATCGAAATTTATCATCCTGTCCTCCTTTCCCCCCATTTAGCGCAGTTTCATCCCGTTTACAAGGATCGTGTACACCTGCCTGGTTGATTCCCCTATCTCATACTTTCTTTTTTTTGATAAAACCCAGGCAAGAGATATTTCATCAAGGGCACCAAAAACGATTCTTCGTGCTATCGTGGGATTGATATTCTCCCTGAAAACCCCTTCCCTGATCCCTTCCTTGATGATCCCGGAAAGGATATCAAGATATTCGAGAAATCGCACAGGAATATATTCCTTCATAAACTTGTGGGATTGCCTGAGTTCAATCTGAATCATTTCCGCAAGCCCTCGATTCTCTTCCAGGAGCCTCAGGTGGTTATCTACGAAGACCCATATCTTTCTTTCTGCACCCTGCACAGAATTCAGTTTTTCCTTGAGAATTTTAATGAGATCACCAATTTTTTCTTCAAATATTGATATGAGAAGATCTTCCTTATTCTTGAAATAGAGATAGATTGTGCCGTCTGCCACTCCTGCCTCATTCGCAATCTCGGAAATCTTCGAGTGATAGAATCCCTTCTCCGAAAAGATCCTCAGAGCTGACAGGAGGATCCTCTCCCTCTTCTTAGCCTCCTTTTTTCTTCCCCGTGCCATACATGGCCTCCAATGAATGAATACTCATTCATTAATTTATCAATTAAGGGAATGTTCGTCAAGGGGAAAGAGAGTTCCGAATTCCTGATTCTGAATTCCTAAGAAAATCAGGTAACTGAAAAGCTATGGGAGTTCAAAGTTCAAAGGAAAAACACGATTAGTTTCTTTGAACTTTGATCTTTGAACGGGGAACGATAATCGAGTGATTGCAGTTCAGAGTTATCTCTGATCTCTGAACCGGGGTTATCCCTTGTATCCTAAGCGGCGGGAAAGTTCATCCGATTTTTCCACAACCACTTTTGAGATTTCCTCTTCAATCTTTTCCCTGGTAAGCCTCGATGCAGGCCCCGAAAGGGAAATCGCCCCCACGATCCGTCCTGTATAATCCCTCACAGGAGCTCCCACACAACATACACCCATTTCAAACTCCTCAATATCTGTCGTATAACCTCTGTCCCGTATCTCATCGAGTGAATGCAAGAGGCCTTCCAGGGTATCTATCGTGTTGGGTGTCAACTTCTTGAGAGTGGGGGATAATTTTTTCCTCAGCTCTTCTTCGGAATCATATAGGAGCATCGATTTTCCCGCCGCAGTGGCGTGTACAGGAAGGTGAAGGCCAACCCGGGATACGACCCTCACAGTGGTCTTCGCTTCCACCGAATCGAGGTAAACCACGTCACTGTTCCTTAAAATAGAGATATAACTTGTTTCGTGGCAGCTCCCCGCGAGCTCCTCAAGGATAGAGCGGGACTGTTTTAAAAGACCCATCTGCTTGATATAGGTCTGCCCAAGTTCCAGGCACTTGATGCTGAGTCGGTAATTCTCTGTATCTCTATTCTGTTCGATGTATCCACGGGATTCAAGGGTCGCAAGAATACGGAATACATTATTTTTATGAAGTTTCAGCTTTTTTGAGAGTTCTGTAACCCCAAGTTCGTCAGATCCTTTCTTGAACTCTTCCAGCACATCGAGCCCATGGGCAACGGACTGTATAATATAGTTAGATTTATCCCTTTTCATTACAAACCCTCCCCGAAAATTACAGGCATAGTTACATATAATAATTTTTTCCAAATTTGTCAATGGAATTTATAACTCGTTTTTATTCCGGGGTGGAAAGGACGAGTCAAAACTGAGGTAGGATAACTATACGATTATAAAAATGAATTAGTTCGTTTCTCGAATAGAACGTTAGACTTTAGCTTTTTCCCAGTCGGAAAGAAATTTTTCTAAACCCCTGTCAGTCAAAGGATGTTTTAATAAAAGCTGTATGGTCTTGAATGGAACTGTGGCAATATCCGCACCTGATAGAGCCGCCTCGAGAACATGCATGGGATGACGAATGGAGGCAGCAATAATTTCAGTATCATAACCATAATTTGCATATATCTGGAGAATCTGTTCGACAATATCCATCCCTCTGTGGGAAATATCATCCAGCCTTCCTATGAAGGGGCTCACGTAGCGGGCGCCCGCCTTCGCCGCCATCATCGCCTGGACCGGATTAAAGATCAGGGTCATATTAACTGAGATCCCCTCCCGTGAAATGATGCCCGTCGCTCTCAAACCCTCTTCCGTCATCGGTATTTTCACCACTGCGTTTTTTCCCGCAGACGCGAGAGCTCTTGCTTCTTCAACCATCCCCTCGCACTTTTCACTCACCACTTCGAGGGATATGGGGCCGTCCACAAGGGAAAATATTTCCTTGATTATCTCCTCAAAAGACCTCCCCTCTTTTGCTACAAGGGAAGGATTGGTCGTCACTCCGTCGAGGACTCCCAGCTCTTTTGCTCTCCGGATTTCCTCCACATTTGCAGTGTCAATGAACAGTTTCATCGATTTCTCCCCGCGGGAACCTGCATTTTCTACTTCCCCTTATTCCCTGTGCCGCCCTCTTGCACGGTTCCCACGTTCTGTAATGTCTTTAACTGTTGTACAACCTTTTCCCTTCCAGGAAAACTGGGAATTTCCTTCACAAGTTCCTCCCATGCGGAAACCGCACCGGCAAGGTCTTTCTTATCATGGAGGAGCGTAACACCTAAATTGTACCTGGACTGATAGTGCCGAGGGTTACCCTGAATCGCCTTTTTGAACTCCTTTACCGCCTCGTCAGGCTTTCCCAGCCTCCGTAAGCACACACCCATATCTGTCCTGACATCAGCGTTTTCAGGACCGATTTCAAGAGCTTTTCTGTACGCGTCAACCGCCTCAGCGTTCCGGTTCGTATCAAAGTAGATATTTCCCATCATCACATAGGCATTCACGTTCGAGGGATCATTCCGAACGACTTTCTTCAACGCGGCAAGTTCCCCGCTTCTTCCCGGAGAGGAGGATGGGAGCCCTTTCTCCCCGGAGGGGAGCTGACTTTTATCCTTGCACCCGGCTCCGGCAAAAATCATAATTCCACATAAAAAGAGGATACCTATAGATTTCATATCACCACTACCTCGCTTTGATCGATGCATCTGTTTAAAAGAACACGAAAACTTTCCCCTCCTTTTCCTCCAGGAAAATTGGGGTCTATCTCGCTCAAGGGAGCAAGCATAAATTGCCTCTCCTCGAGGGAAGGGTGGGGAACGGTTATCGCCAAATCAGAACAGGAAAAATCCCCTGATGCCACATCTATGTCGATCCTGCGATGACATTTCCCCTGGGTAAACGATCTGCCCATACACTTTTCGATATCCTTGATCTTCCCTATAAGTTCCTCTGGATCAAGGTCACTCCTATATT
>CAZPLX010000016.1:0-14260 GCA_964587345.1 uncultured bacterium | reverse complement strand
CCCGTGGCAGACGTGGCTCCTCAGGAAATGGTTGTGCGCTATGCCCTGGAAAAGACTCTTGATGTGGCGACAAGAAATAAAAACAGCTGGGTTCTGGGAGCCGACACCGTGGTAGTTCACAAAGGGCGTGTACTGGGAAAACCGGAAAACCGCGAAGAGGCCCTCCATATGCTCCTTTCACTCTCGGGGCACACTCATTGTGTCTTCACCGGGGTATGCCTTTATCATGTGGCCTCGGGATACAAGCAGACGTGCCACGAGGTCACGGAAGTATCATTCCGGGAGTTCAGCACTCAAGAAGCATCCGCCTATGTCCGGACTGGAGAGCCCCTCGACAAGGCGGGAGCTTACGGAGCACAGGGGAAGGGAAGCGCGCTTATAAATAATGTACGGGGTTCTTACACCTCCGTGGTGGGACTTCCCCTTTCTAAGGTTGTAGAGATGCTCACCAGTGCGGGGATACTGGAAATATCTGCGGACAATGGGGGAATGTATCGTCTTACGAGGGTAAAGGGGAGACAGGATGGGTAATATAGGCAAAAGGATAGAAAGGGTCAAGGAAAATATGGAGGATTCCGCTGCGAAAGAGGGGCGAAAAAGAGAGGAGATCACCCTTGTTGCCGTATCAAAGACACGAGACCTTTCGGCAATCGTCGAAGCAGCTGACGGGGGGATCGAATGTTTCGGTGAAAATTATATCCAGGAGGCAGGAGAGAAGATATCCGCTATCGAGCGCCCATTGAAATGGCATCTTGTGGGCCATCTGCAGGCGAATAAGGCAAAAAAAGCGGTAAGGCTCTTTGATATGATCGAAACCGTTGATTCCGTAAGTGTGGCACATGAAATTTCGGCCCGGGCGTTGTCAGCCGGTAAAATAGTGCCCATTCTGGTCCAGGTGAATGTGGCGGAGGAATCTTCAAAATGGGGAGTTCTTCAAAACGATCTTGTCACTCTCTTAGAGGAAATTGCTCTGCTTCCAGGTATTATCATGTCAGGGCTCATGACAATTCCCCCCTATACGGAAGATCCCGAAGATGCCCGTCCCTTTTTCATCGCCTTGCGGGAGTTGAGGGACAAAATCAACGATATGGAGATCGAGGGAATATCCCTCCACGACCTCTCAATGGGTATGTCCCATGACTATCAGGTTGCCATAGAGGAAGGAGCAACTATAATAAGGGTTGGCACAGCGATTTTCGGAAGAAGAAAAGTGTGAAAGTGGGGACACTATGGAATCCCTCGGTGTAATCGGCACAGGAAATATGGGAAGGGCTATTCTCGGAGGAATTGTTGAGGCGGGGTGTCTTAGACGAGAGCAGATCTTCTGCTACGACAGGGACAAAAGGAGTCTTAAAAAAATTGTAAAAGAATTGTCCCTCCAGACTGTAGGAAGGGTGACTGATCTTCCTGGAAAATGCTCCTCTCTTCTCCTTGCAGTGAAACCTCAAAATCTTAGAGATCTCTCCCGGGATCTAAAAGGAAACCTCGATGGGAAAACCCTTGTTATCTCCATTCTCGCGGGGACGAAGGTTGCTGCCCTCAAAGATTCCCTGGGGAAGAATATCCGGGTCGTGCGGGCCATGCCCAACACACCATGCCTCATAGGGAAAGGTGTCACGGGGCTCTTCCCTTCGAAAAATGTGACGGGAAAGGAAAAGGAATTTGTTCTTAAGATATTTTCATCCATCGGAATCGCCTCGTTCTTTGACAAGGAAGAGCTCATAGAGGTGGTGACGGGATTCACAGGTTCAGGTCCTGCCTTTATCTTCGTTCTCATCGAAGCTCTTGCTGACGCCGCGGTCCGGTGCGGACTTCCAAGAAAGGAGGCACTCCCCTTCGCTCTTTCGCTCGTTGAGGGGTCCGCTGCCCTGGCCAGAGAAACGGGCATCCACCCGTCGAAACTCAAGGAAATGGTAATGTCTCCCGGTGGAACAACCGCGGAGGGAGTCTCCGTTCTCGAGAAGAGGGGTTTCAGGGGAATCATAATGGAGGCTGTCAGAGCCGCCTATAAAAAAACCGAATCGATTAAATAGGGGGCCCCATGTTCGTTGCCGGATATTTTCTGAATGCACTCGCAAAAGTAGTCGATATCGCTCTCACCATCTATATGTGGGTAATCGTGATACGAGCTCTCATCTCCTGGGTTAACCCAGACCCCTACAACCCCATCGTGAGGACACTCTGTGCCATCACGGATCCCGTCCTCGACTGGTTCAGAAGGAAGATCCCCCTCTTTTTTGGGGGCATCGACTTCTCACCAATGGTCGTCATTCTCCTCATCATATTTTTACGGCAGTTTCTCGTCCCCACCCTATTCAAGTTTTCCACCTATTTCATGTGAGGAAGAAGTGTGTATAGAAACCAAGAATGATGGTGTGATTCTCCAGGTGCAGGTACAAACACGAAGCTCAATAACCTCTGTTGCGGGAACAATTGGAGATTATCTGAAAATCAGGCTGAAGTCCCCTCCCGTCGAAAATCAGGCCAACAGGGAACTCATCGCATTCCTGGGGAAAACATTCAAGATACCCAAAGGAAATATTGAAATTTTCAGAGGCAAGATAGGCAGGAAAAAAAAAGTATTCCTCCGAGGGATCAGTGCGGAAGAGGTAGAAGAGAAACTCCTCTCATAAGAATTTCCCGTTGAATCCTCTCTTAACAATGTCAATCTAATGGGTAAATGATCCATAATGTGTGATGAGCAGCATTATCGTACCCAAGGAGGAAAATATGAAACCCGGGCTACAAGATTTATATGATGAACTCGAAAAGACTCGAGAAGAGACCATGAAACTCATTCATGGGTTGTCAGAAGAGGAATTGGAGAGCAGGGAAGCGGACATGTGGTCCATCGCCCACATTCTCAAACATATCGGTCTGGCTGAACTCGGCTCTGTCAAGGTTGTCAAAGTCCTTATGAAAAAGTCGGAAGAACCGCTCCCCCCCTATCCGGAAGATGAATCGACTGTCAATTTTCTCGCTCCAAAACTCCCATCAGAAAAAATGATATGCCCTGAAGTGGTAACTCCTCCCGAGGAAGTCACCTTGAAAGAGGCGATCGAGGATCTTGAAAATATGCGGACTTCTATAAGGGATACCTTTGAACTTCTCTCCACTGTAGACCCCAGGAGCAGGACCATGAAGCACCCCTTCGTGGGGGAAATCAACATGTACGAGTGGTTTTCCGTGGGGATCGACCATGAGAAGAAACACCAGGAGCAGATCCGGGAAATAAAAAAGAAGCTGACCGGTGGAGGCACAACCCATTAACCAGTTACACCGGATCACAATTCTTTAAATGGTGATCGGATTCGTGGGCGTCATCACATAATCCAGCCGGATTTTCTCTAACCCGGGTAAACTCCCTTATGACCTATTGTGAATCCGTCTCTTTTTCCTCTTTTTCCCCGTAGCTTCGAGAATTTCTCTCTCCACCGCCATGGCTGCAGCGTATCCCGCATCGATCGAATCTTTTGCCCGGTGAAACTCGAGAAGTTTAATATCCCCCACTTGTGGGGCAACAACCACGTCAGGTCTGTTGATTTCCAGCATATATTTCGCAATGTAATATCCCTGAATATTTGCAGAATTTACCATTATCTCAAAGATATTCGGCCCCTTGAAGCGTGCCTGCCATCTTCTCACTGGCTCCAGGATCGGGAGGTCCACGCCTTTGAACCTCCTCAAAAGCGATGAAGAGATTCTGTCAAGGTCAACCACCCTCCGGGGAGAAATCCGCAGTTTTCTGCTTTTACTTCCTCTTCTTTTCATTACCTTTTCTCTTTCTGGAGAAAGAACGGTATCTTGCGTGAAGAGACATCGATTCACATCCACCGCGATCACCACCTGAGCACCCATCTCCTTCACCACACTCACCGGAACAGGATTCACGAGGGCTCCATCCACGAGATACCTCTCCCCCCTTTTCACAGGAGCGAATATTCCCGGGATAGAGATGCTTGCCCTGATCGCTTCAAGAGCCAGTCCATTTCCGATCAGAATCTCTTCTCCCGTGAGAATATCAGTTGCCACCACCTTCAGGGGTACCTTCAGATCCTCTATATTCTTCTCCCCCGTATATTTCTTTATAAAGGCTTCAATTCTCTTTCCATCGATAAGACCGTCCCTGGGAATGACCACATCAGAAAAAAAACTGAAGAGGCGCTTCCAGTCAGTCCGCTCCACCACCTCCTTGAGAGTTTTCAATGCACCCGCGGCAGCAAAAACACCCACAAGAGCTCCCATGCTGGTTCCCCCGATAAGATCCACCTCTACACCCAATTCTTTAAGAGCCTCGAGCACCCCGATGCTCGCTAAACCCCTTGCCGCACCACTCCCGAGAGCAATTCCCACTTTTCTCTTCTTTCCCCCGCGCCTTAATCTCATCTCCCCCCCATAAATTTCATGATTTGAATTCCCCAATTAAGCTTTCCCAAAGAAATCTGAAGAAGAAACAGGAACTATGATTGTTGCCCTCCCACGTAAAATATATTATCTTCTAACTCTGCCGTTTTGGAAAGGGTGCCGGAGTGGCGGAACAGGCAGACGCGCGGGACTCAAAATCCCGTGGGGGCAACCTCGTGAGAGTTCGAAGCTCTCCTCCGGCACCAATATTCAGTTCTCGGATCCAGTTCAAAGATCAAAGTTCAAAGAAAGAGATTGCGGTTTTCCTTTGAACTCGGCACATTGAACTTTGAACACACATGTTGTTTCAGTTCCCAGACTCCGGTTTTATTCTGAATTCGGAATTATAATCAAGACAGTTCCTTGTTTTTTATTAGGAACTCGGAATGAGGAACTAGGAACTCGTCGTTTCCCGTCGGACATCGGACGTAGGACGTCGGACCTCTTTCATCTCATGAGAATAAAAGCATAAATTAGGAATATTTTTCCATTACTATTGAAACAATTTCCCATTGGCAACCCTGGCACATTCATAACTATATGATATATAAAGGTTAATATAATGGTACAGGATTTGCTTTATCCTTACCGTACCCTCATAGGAGGAGGGTTTTTTATCCAATAAAACCATGCAAAGATTCTCGCGAAATAAGATTTTTCTCGCACTGCTGCTCTTTTTTTCTATTTCCGGAAAACCTCTTTACAGTTCGGTGGAATCTCCTGCTTTCTCCACGCCTGGGGATAAAAACAGTTCCGTCTTCGACACATATATTGCAACACAATATTACAACCAGGGTACCCTTTACATCATGCAGAATCGGCACACTCAAGCCTTGGCAAGTTTAAACAGGGCAATCGAGATAGATCCTGGACTGGCAAAAGCCTATCTTAACCGGGGACACATATTTTCAGTAAGGGGGATGATAGAGCGTGCAATCTCTGACTACAACAGAAGTATTGATATAAATCCAATTAACCCCGTCGCCTATTTCAACAGAGGCACGGCCTATTTCAACAAAAAGGCCAACGGAAAAGCCATTTCAGATCTCACAAAGGCGATCGAACTCGATCCAAAACTCGGGAAAGCCTACCTAAACAGGGGAAGTGCCTATTTCGCTGAACGCCTTTACGGGACCGCATTGACCGATTTCTCAAAAGCCATATCAATTCTTCCCTCCTTTTCCCTTGCGTACTTCAACAGAGGGCTCACATATTTCCAGAAGAAACTCTACACCAGGGCGATCGCGGACTTCAACGAAGCGATAAGGCTCGAACCTGGAATAACAGAGGTGTACCGCCACCGGGGTGATGCATATTTCAAACGAGGCCTCTTCTCCTTAGCCACGAGAGACTATACTTACGCCATAGAAAATAAACCGGAGGCGGAACTTTACAGAAAGCGCGGGATCTGTCACCTGAAACAGCAAGAATATTATCTCGCTGTGAGTGACATGATCCGATTCGGGTTTCTTGCCCTGTTTTAATTTGGTATCAGGTGAGGAAACATTTTCCTAACATCCTTGACACAATTCTCAATCTTTAGTAATATCCAATCCGTCCTGAGAGGAAATAAGATCCTGGACAAATGATAGATTTTCAAAAGGAGGTAGCTTACTCATGGCAGAGGGAAAAATCAAATGGTTCAGTGAATCGAAGGGATACGGATTTATTGAGCAGGAAGACGGGCCAGACGTATTCGTCCATTTTAGCGAGATCCAGATGGAGGGATTCAAGGTACTCAACGAAGGTGATGAGGTGCAATTCGAGATTACAGAAGGGCCTAAAGGACCCCAGGCAACGAATGTGATGAAAGTTTGAATTGACATACTCTTGTCCAAAATGACCTTTGGCCCCGCACTGCGGGGCTTTTTTGTAGGCGCAATAAAGGAGATCTTCCCCTCTCCAATCCCCTTGTTAACATTATGATTTGACAAGAAAAAATCCAATCTGTTATCTTACCCTAAGAAGATAAAAGAGACTGGTCCAGGGGGGGAAAATGGCTGACAAGATCAAAAAAGTGGTCTATTACAAAATCGAAACAGCACACAGAAGAGGAGAAGGAGCACAAATTCTCAGTCAGTTGAAAGAAGCGGGAGTAAATTTGCACGGTTTCACAGGATTCCCCAGAAAGAGAAAGGCACAGATGGACTTTATCCCCGAGGATAATGCCGCATTCCGAAGAGCAGCAAAAAAGATGGGAATTACTGTGAAAGAGAAGAAAACCTGTTTCCTCATCCAGGGGAAGGACAGAGCGGGAGCAATCGCTGGCATCCTCTCTAAACTGGCTGAGGGGAAGATCAATGTAACGGCCGTAGACGCCGTGGCTGCAGGTAGCGGACAGTTCGGCGCGATCCTCTGGGTCAAGAAGAAAGATGTGGCCAAAGCAGCGAAGATCCTCGGAGCAAAATAAGGGGGAACACTTTTTCCTCTTTGGGTCCAGGGGCCATGGCAATAAAAAAACTGAAAGTAAGCACCGGTAAAACCCAGGAAATGCTGGATATTACCTCGATGATCCGGCAGATTGTCAAGGAAAGCGGTACGAGTTCCGGTATTTGTGTCATCTACGTTCCTCATACCACTGCCGGGATCACGATTAACGAGAACGCGGATCCCGACGTGAGAAAAGATATCGTAGGAACTCTCGAGGAAAAATTTCCGGAGGAGGGGAACTACCTTCATTCAGAGGGTAATGCCCACGCACACATAAAATCCTCCCTCGTAGGCACCTCTACCACCGTACTCATTGAAAGTGGACGGGTTGTTCTCGGAACATGGCAGGGGATCTTCTTGTGCGCATACGATGGACCCATGATCCGCACTGTCCTTGTAAAAGTCATCGGTTCCTGCTTGAAAGGTACCGTTCCCAGCGACTCTCTTTCCTATAGTGGGGGTACACACCGTCCCATGGAAGAAATTCTTCTTCTCTCCTCTCCCTTAAAAAGTAGTCCGGATTCAGGGGGGAAGAGCGGAATGTCCTGACAGGGTCTTCCCTCAGATTCATCCTGCCAAGAATCCTCGACACCCGCCTGTCTCCCCGGGAGAGAAGGGCCTGGAGATAGGTGTATTTTGGCACATCGTGTTCAATCTTCACTGTACCCTTGACATCTCTCATCTCATTTTTCACTCGTTTATAGGTAGACTTCAACCTCTCCACTCCCGGAAAGGGTGCGAACTGATACGGGGTAAGGGCTTTAGGAACAAACCCCCCTATACTGATAATAATTTTCGGCCCTCCCCTGCCCCTCTTTTGATGGTGCAGGTAGTGGAAGAGGCTCTTCACGAAGTCTACAGTTTTCGCCACGTCGGATTCTTCCGAAGCACCCGGGAGCCCCGCGATAAAATAGAGTTTAATGTTTTTGATCCCTTTATCATACAAAAGGAGGGCGGCGCGAAAGAACCTCTCATCCTCGATCCCTTTCCCTATTTTCAGTCTTACCTCCTCATCCCCGGTCTCAGGGGCCAACGCCGCACTTCTCAGTCTGGACGCACCCAGGATAGCTGCGACTTCCTCGTCCACTTTGTCTGCTCTTACGGAGGCGGGAGAAATCATTCCTCCCTCTTCCAGGACACACTTTCCTATCTCTTTAAAGTGGGGATGGTCGAGAACCGCCGATCCGACAAGCCCGATCCTCTTTCTCCTGCGGAGGCCCTCTTTAATAAGCTCCTTTACCCTATCCAATTCTACAAAGCGGAATTTCCCGGGTCTGTGTGATACACCACAGAAGAAGCAATGCTTTCCGCATCCCCTCGCGATTTCTATGAGAAACATGTCTCCGAACTCCGTGTCCGGGGTAAGGACCGTGGTAAAGGCTGGGTACACATTGATATCAGAAGATGAAGGAACAACACCTTCATGCAACCCGTCAATACCTATGAGTCCCCCGGTGCTGTCATACATCGGGGAGGAGGAGGAGGGAGTATATACTCCTTGAACGGAGGGAAGTTTCCGGATAAATTCTTCTTTTGAACCCATACCCTGTCTCAGGAGATCAAGGGTCCCTTCAACAGGCCCCTCACCATCACCGAGTACAATGAAATCAAAAATTTCTGCCACAGTTTCCGGATTAAGAGTGGGAGCGAAACCTCCACAAAAAAGAAGAGGGTATCCGGGCCCCCTTTCATCTCTCAGAGGGGGAATATGTGCAGCCTTCAAGATTTTCAGAATATTTATATAATCATTTTCGAAGGATATGGAAAAACCTAGCAGATCAAAATCTGCAAGGACCCGTTGAGACTCCACGGTCCACACAGAAATCGAATCTCCCATATCATCGGGTCCTTCAGGAAGGAAAGCTCTTTCACAGCATACATCGGTGTAGGAATTCAGAAAGGAATAGATTGAGGTAAATCCCAGATTCGACATTCCAAGATAGTAGCTGTTGGGATAGGCAAGGCACACGTTGATCTTCCCACCCGGATCTTTCCGGGATGCTCCAGTCTCCTTCTCCGCAATTTCCCTGAGGCGCCTCTTTGAATCCCACCCCATATCTCGTCAGTCGTTTCTCTTTCTTAAAAATGCCGGGATATCAAGCTCTTCGATCTCGTCAACCTCCGTTAAGTCTTCAAGAGGATCCAACCCTTCATCACTCTGGAACCGGGCAGATTCCCGTTTCCTCTCAAAAGCCGGTTTTTCCAGATTCCCACCACGAACTTCGAGGGGATAGACCTTGTGGGTTCCCGGTTTGGACACAGACTGCATCTCGCTCCCTCCTTCAAAACCTGTAGCAACTACGGTAACCTTGATCTCGTCCTTTAACTCCTCATCAACGATAGTCCCGAAAATAATGTTCGCCTCCGGGTCGGCTTCGTCCTGGATAAGTTCCGCAGCTTCATTCACCTCCAGAAGGCCCATATCGGGTCCACCGGTAATGTTGAGAAGTATCCCTCTCGCACCACGAATTGAGTAATCCTCGAGGAGAGGGCTTGAAATGGCTTTTTCGGCTGCTGCCATGGCCCTGTTTGCCCCTGAAGCGGTTCCCGTTCCCATAAGGGCTATCCCCATATCTGTCATGATTGTCTTCACGTCAGCAAAATCGAGGTTGATGTATCCCGGTTTTGTGACAAGGTCCGTTATCCCTTTCACCGCCTGGAAGAGAACCTCGTCAGCTTTTTTGAAAGCATCAACGAGGCTCAATTTTTCCTCTGCGATAAGAAGAAGTTTGTCATTAGGAATCACGATGATCGTGTCCACCGCGTCTTTGAGTTCTCTCAGCCCGTTGTCCCCCTGTTTTCTCCTGCTCACACCTTCAAATTTAAAGGGTTTTGTGACAACAGCCACCGTCAGTATCCCCATTTCCTTGGCCACCTTCGCCACAACTGGGGAACCTCCGGTTCCTGTCCCCCCGCCGAGCCCTGCGGTAATAAAAACCATGTCGCACCCGCTGATCGACTCGCTGATCATCTCAAGATCCTCCAGTGCCGCCTTTTTCCCAATTTCAGGATCAGCCCCGGCACCGAGACCTTTCGTCAACGCAGCCCCAATCTGAATCTTCATAGGTGCTGAGTTGTCTTCCAGAGCCTGGAGATCAGTGTTGATGCCGATAAAATCTACCATGTCCAAACCCATCTCAATCATGGTGTTGACGGCGTTTCCCCCTCCACCACCAATCCCTACCACTTTAATTGTCGCTCCCGGTTTGTGATCTTTCACGAGTTGAAACATAAACACCTCCTTTTTAAAAAAATTCTCTTATAAATTTTCCGACTCTCGCCAGGATCATTCCTTTATTTCCCGATTTATCAGATGCACCGTTCGTTGACACGTAGCGTGCCCCATAGAGCAACAGGCCCACCCCGGAAGAGAATGTAGGGGTGTTGACCAGGTCGTAGAGGCCTGTCACTCCCGCAGGGTTTCCTATCCTCACGGGAAGGCGAAATACCCGCTCAGCAAGATCAGCTACGGCTTCGAGACGGGAACTTCCTCCTGTTATCACAATCCCCGCGCCCATAAGATCTTCGTATCCTGATCGCAGAAGCTCCCTGTAGACAAGGCGGAATATTTCCTCTACCCTCGGCTCTACGATCTCGGCCAGGCTCTGGCGCCTCATGAGCCTCGGTTTCCTTCCCCCCACACCAGGAATTTCCACAAGTTCGTCCTTTTTCACCTTCTGAATCATCGCACACCCGTCCATCTTCTTGATCTGCTCAGCGTCAGTCTGTGGAAGCTTCATCCCGTAGGCAATGTCACCGGTAATGTAAACTCCCCCCAGAGGCAGAACAAAGGTGTGTCGGAGCGCTCCCCCGTGAAAAAGTGCAGAGTCAACGGTCCCCCCACCGAAATCGAGCAAGATCACTCCCACCTCTTTTTCTTCCGCCGAAAGAACCGATTCCGATGAGGCGAGTGCAGTAAAAACGATGTCCTCCACTTCGATCCCAGCCTTCTCCACGCAGCGAACAAGATTCTTGGCACTGGGAATATCGTCAGTCACAACATGGACTTTTGCCTCCAGCCTAATTCCCGTCATCCCCCTGGGATCCTTAATCCCGTCGTTGTCATCGACGATAAACTCCTGGGTCAGCACATGCAGAATCTCCCTGTCGTTTGGAAGTTCCACCGCCTTTGCTTTCCCAAGGACCCTTAATACATCTTCGCCGTTCACCTCCTGAGGATTCTTGATGACCGATGCCGCATGACTGTTAAAACTTTTGATATGGGCCCCCGAAATACCCACATAGGCACTCTTCATCTTTATACCAGTGGACTTTTCCACCTCATCCCAAGAACGGCGAATGGATTCCACAGTCGATTCGATATTCACCACAACTCCCTTTCTCAACCCATCTGATGGGGAGGTTCCGATCCCCAGGACCTCAACGCCATTTTCGGTTTTCTGGCCAATAATGGTTGATATTTTCGTCGTCCCCACATCAATTCCTGCGATGTACTCTCCTCTGTTATCCAAGGTGCCCCCTATTTACCTCCCTTTCTTTTTTCCGACGATTATTTTTCCCGAATATTTCAGATTTACATATCCCATATCTTTCCCGTACGTTTTGATCTTCCCGTAATATTTTATGAGCCGTGAAAAGGATCTTTCCACCTTTCTCGAACCGAGTTTCACCCGAAGGCCGCTCTTTTTCAGAATCAGCGAAAACCCGTCACCCTTCATGTAGTTGATCTCCGATACATTTCCCTGCACCTGAGATCCTTTAATAAGACTGACAAGAAAGAGACTCTTTTTTACCGCATTTCTGCCTCTCTTTCCCCCGATGAGTGCCCGGGAAATTCCAGTTATCACCGGGTAGACCTTTCTGTCATACCGGGATACCTTTTTGAAAGGATTTCCCTCACTATCGATGAAGTAGAGGCCATGAAGATTTATCATCGCCAGGGGGACCCTTTGCTTCACATTGACCACGAGTTTGTCGGGAAACACTTTTCTTATGGATACATCTTTGATCCAGGGATTTTTCTTGAAGGTAGTTGCCACATAGGGAAGATTGAGGGCGAAGAGAGTTTTTCCATTTTTCAACCCCTCATACCCGTCACGGGAAACACCTTTCAACCCGTCATCCCCCTTTATAATCAGAGTGTGCACTTTGAAGGCGGGAGATGTGGTAAAGAAAGAATATGTTCCCTTTCCAATCAATACAGTAATGATTATTATGAGAATTCCCCCTGTAACACAGAGGGTCCTGCGCACTCCTCCTTCTGACTTTTTCCTCCCTTTTTTCCGGGAAAAGAAAAGATGTTTTTTCCTCCCTCTGAGAGATTTCTTCCTGTATCTCTTATATTCGAGAATCGTCACTTTCCGGTCCCCGCATCAAGGAGAATGTTTTCCACAAGATCATCAAAGGACATTCCCGTTGCCTTCGCTGCCTTTGGAAGAAGGCTCGTTTCAGTCATTCCCGGGATGGTGTTTACTTCGAGAAAGTATGTATCTCCTTCTTTGTCGATGATAAAGTCGAGCCTGGCGCCCCCTTTAAGAGAAATAACCTTAGCCGCAGTTCCTGTTGCGATATATGCTTTCTCGAGAACAGACTCATCGATCTTTGCAGGGCACACATACTCGGTCGCGCCTTTCGTGTACTTTGACGCATAGTCATAGAATCCGGAAGTGGGAATGATCTCGATGGCGGGAAGGACTTTCCCGTTTATCAACCCCACCGTGATCTCCCTTCCCCCGATATATTTTTCGACAATAATCCTTGTGTCGTACTGGAAGGCCTCGGAAACCGCTTTTTTCAAATCGGTCTCGTCATACACGATAGAGACTCCGATTGTAGATCCTTCCCTGTCCGGCTTCACCACACAGGGGACAGATATTTCTCCGGGAAAATCTTTTTTACTATCAAATCCTCTTTCGAGAAGAGTGTAATCGGGGGTCACTACTCCTGCCTCGGAGAGCACTCTCTTCGTCATCAGTTTACTCATACAAAGGGATGATGCCAGAACGCCAGATCCCGTGTAGGGGATCTCGAGGATCTCCAGAAGACCCTGGACTGCTCCGTCCTCTCCCCATTTTCCATGAAGCGCTATAAAGGCCAGATCTATGGCTGACTTATCTATAATTCCCGACCAATTTCCCTTCATATCCAGGGGAACCGCCTGGTACCCCAACCGCAAAAGGGCAGCAAGAATCGCCTTTCCTGTCTTGAGAGACACCTCCCGCTCCGATGACTCTCCCCCGAGGAGTACTCCGATTTTTTTCCCCTTTAACGCTTCAATTCGGGTTCCACCCAATGTACTTTACCTCCCGTTCAAGTGTGATCCCCCTCTTCTCAGACACAGTGCGTATCACCCGGCGTATCAACTCGGCCACATCGCTGCTTCTCGCGGATCCCCGGTTCACGATAAAGTTTGCATGTTTCTTTGAGACCACAGCGTCTCCCACCGAAGAGCCTTTCAAACCGGAATCTTCTATCAGCTTTCCCGCACTGAAACCGAAAGGATTCTTAAACACAGAACCGAATGTTTTCTCTCCCCAGGGCTGTATCGATCTTCTCTTCCTGTTCAATATTCTCATCCTGTGAAATACCTTTTCTTTCTCGCTCTCTCCCATTCCAAGGCACACCCTCATCACAACACCCTCGACAGGAAACTGGCTCTTTCTGTAGGTGAATCGTATCTGCCCCCGGGAAAAGCGATGGATCTTTCCTCCTTCGCCCACTACCTCGACCCATTTGATGATCTCTCCCAGCTCTTTTCCAAATGCCCCTGCATTCATTGTCACTGCTCCTCCAAGGCTCCCTGGAATTCCAGAAAGTTCCTCCATGCCGGATAGACCGCAAAGAGCAGAAAGGACAGCAAGCCTGGGAAGGGATGTACCCCCTTCTACCGTAATCTTTTTCCCTTCCACCTCTACCCGGGAAAGGCCTTTTCCGACACCAATCGCCACATTACCCACCCCTCCATCCGGAAGAAGGATGTTGCTCCCTCTGCCAAAAACGAAGTAGGAGATGCTGTCCCGGTGAAGGAGCGACATGACAGCCTGCAGGGCCCCCGTTGTAGAAGGGAGAAGGCACGCGGCGGCTCTCCCTCCCGTACCGATCGTGGTGAGTTCTTTGAATGGAGGGGACTCTATTACGTCAACACCTTTTACACTTTTGAGGATCTTACGCATCTTACCTACCATCCTTCTTCACCACATCCAGATACCCATCCCCTACCCTGTAGACATCACCTGCCCCCAGGGTCAGGATGAGGTCACCTTCCCGGGAAAAATCCGTTAAAAACGTGACTGCTTCCTCCACAGTAGGAACAAAATAGGCCTCTCTGTGGCCATGTTCGCGAATTCCCTCATATATGGCTCTTCCCGTTATCCCCTCAATCGGCTCCTCCCCGGCCGGGTCGATCTCCATCACCATCAGAACATCCCCGTCGCTGCAAGCCCTGGTACATTCCTTGTACATATCC
>CAZPLX010000015.1:0-14535 GCA_964587345.1 uncultured bacterium | reverse complement strand
GCCGCCTCGATGGTGCCACCGCATTCGCTCACTGGCGGAGCCAGATGGTGAAGGGGCCAGGCGTTGCGCGGATCTCCCATCCTATTGGCTGGGGTGTGTATATTACAAACTCTGTCTTCTGGGTGGGGATAGCCCACTCGGGGACTCTCATCTCCGCGGTCCTCTATCTCCTTCGGGCTAAGTTCAGAACAAGTTTCAACAGAGCAGCCGAGGCGATGACTATCTTCGCCCTGATGGTGGCGGGGCTCTTTCCCCTTATCCATATAGGGAGGACCTGGGTTTTCTACTACCTGATCCCCTATCCGACACAGAGACAGATATGGGTCAATTTCAAATCTCCCCTCATCTGGGACGTCTTTGCCGTGGGAACCTACTTTACTGTGAGCCTTGTTTTCTTCTATGTTGGGCTCATTCCTGACTTTGCCGTAGCAAGGAGATACGCGAAAGGTGTGCGCAAGTGGGTCTACCGGATCCTTTCGATGGGGTGGAGCGGTACTCCCCGCGAGTGGAAACACTATAACCAGCTCTACCTCTACATTGCGGCCTTCGCCACTCCACTGGTTGCTTCCGTCCACTCTGTTGTTTCGTGGGACTTTGCCATGAGTGTTATCCCGGGATGGCACACGACGATATTTGCCCCCTATTTCGTTGCGGGCGCCATATTCTCCGGTACTGCGATGGTGATCACACTGGTGGTCCCCATGAGAAAAATTCTCAAACTTGATAAGTACATAACCGACGGACATTTTGAGAGCATCGCGAAAATTCTTCTCTTCACCTCTCTTATCGTGACTTACGCGTACATAACAGAGTTTGGTCTGGCCTTCTACGGGGAGAACGTCTTTGAGGCACAGGCCTTTGCGTACCGGGCCTTCGGGGATTACTGGGTCCTCTTCTGGATCATGATACTTTGCAACTCCCTTGTCCCCCTCACCCTCTTCGTCAAAAAGTTGAGAAGGAACGTGGCCTATCTCTTTGTCGTATCGATCCTTGTGAACGTGGGAATGTGGCTTGAGCGCTTTGTAATCATTGCCAGTTCCCTGGCGAGAGATGCTCCTCCCTACTCGTGGGGGACATACACCCCCAGCCTGTTCGAGGTGGGGATCACCGTCGGCTCTTTTGGACTATTTTTTGCGGTCTACCTCGTTTTTCTTAAGACCCTTCCGGTCCTCTCAATTTCAGAACTCAAGGAGGGGAAGTAATGGCAAGGGAATATGTGTTCGACAGGAAGAAAGATTTTCTTGAATCTCTCGAGAGGCTCCTGAGTGAGGGGGTCTCCCGTAAAAGGATCCAGTTGAGGATGCCCTATCATGTGGAAGAGACAGACGAATTGATGAGGGAAAAACCGAGCAGGGTGAAATTCTTCACCTTTATCGGGGCCCTGTCGGGGACCGTTACGGGGTTCGCCTTTACCATTTACACTGTCCTTGACTGGCCCATGATCTCGGGGGGGAAGCCTGTGGTATCCATACCCGCATTCGTGATCATAGCCTTCGCGCTCACCATACTTTTTGGCTCCCTCGCCTCCTTTTTCGGTTTTCTTCTCCTCTCTGGTCTTCCAAGGCCGGGGAGAATAATTTCGCCGGAAGACAGGGGAGACCGTTTTGTGATTGAGGTGGACGAGGAGGAGGACGAATGAAGGCGTTGATTCAAAGAGCGGGCACACTCTGCTGGGCCTCAACGGCAGTCGTCCTTCTTGCCCTTTTGGTCCAGGTGAGCCCCTTTACGTCGAGCGGAGGGGGTTTCTTACTCGTTCTCCTTTTTTGGATCTCCGTGGTAGAGGGATGTGTGGCGATCGCGGCGGTGGGAGACGTGGTGAAGGCGAAGTGGGTATCCGCTCTGGGGAGGAGGCTTCTCCGTGTGTACCGGCTCATTCCGGTGCTTGGACTCCTTTTCATCGTGTTTGCACTCAACCTTGGACATTATCCATGGATTCACGAAGAGGGGAAATGGCTCAACAGGTGGTTCTTCATAGGGAGAAATGTTGCCGTTATCATAGTTACCTACCTTGCGGCACGGAAATACGCACATCTCGTTGAAAAAGAGGATCAGAATCGCCACACCGTCGGGATAATCTACCTCTTCCTCTTTGTCCTCTCCCAGAGCCTGGTGGCTTTTGATTGGGTCATGTCCCTTTCGTATCCCTGGGTGAGCACCCTCTTTGGAGGATATTTCTTCGTGGAGTCCCTCTACGGCGGGCTTGCAGTGGCTGGGATAATCTACTTTTTTACATATCATGGAGAGGGGCGGGATATTCCCGCTGTGGAAGGTTTTGTCCTCAAAGATCTTGCGACTCTCCTCTTCGGGTTCAGCCTCCTCTGGGCGGGCCTTTTCTACTCCCAGTTCCTGGTGATCTGGTACGGGAACCTGCCGGAGGAGGTCTCTTTTCTCGTTGCCCGGGTCACATCTTCGCCTCTAAGGGAGCTCTCATGGGCGATCATCGGCCACTTTTTCGCCCTCCCCTTCCTTATTCTCATGACGGGTAAAAGGAAGAGGAGCCCGCGTGTCGTCTTTATCGTTTCTCTTATTGTCCTTTCGGGGATACTCCTTGAGAGACTTGTGTTTATCGCTCCCGTCCTTCCCGTGGAACCGGGCCCCTTCGTGATCAACTTTTTCTCCTTCCTTATTCTCTTTGTATACGTCATCTCCAGGGAAGAAGCATGACACCAGTTCCTGATTTCGGGTTGAGGATACAAGGTCTTCAAAAAGCGTCAGATATCAAGGTTCATAGGCCACAACTCGTATGAGCCCGATCGCCTCTCCCTCGCCTCCCGTAGTAGAGGTATCGCTCACGGAGATGACCCTGCTCACATTCCCGGATTCGATAAAATCATTCACCTCCCTGTCGAGATCCTCGAGCTGCCTTTTTACCTGGAAAATTTTTAACTGACTCGTAAAGGTCTTCACCTTTGCCATTTTCACTACCTCCCCGATTTAAGATTATTTCCCATAACCGGTAAGATTCTATGAGGAGTATCGGGTTTCGTGTCGCCCTTACTGTTCGCCGAGGTTTTTACCGACAATGTGTGAAAAATTATCCACAAGGGAGCTGTTGAAGGTGGATCCTGATTCTTTTCTCATGAGGATGAGAATATCCTTGATTGCCCAATCTTTTTTATAGGGCCTCCTGCTTCTCAAAGCATCGAAGAAGTCGGATACAAGGACGAGCTGGGAGCACACCCGCGGGGTATCTTGAAAGATCCGATCCTGAGGGTAGCCTCCTCCATTGAACCTGAGATGGTGTTCATAGGCGACAATGGGAGCCAGTGGCGTGATGTCGTATGACCTGGTAAGGTACTTCGCGCCATACAGAGTGTGCTTCTTGATCTCATCGAACTCTTTATCATCAAGCTTTCCCTTCTTTTCGAGAATTTCATTGGGGACGAAGAGCTTCCCTACGTCGTGGAGGAGGGCGGCAATCCCGATGTCTCTTAAGAGGTTTCCCTTGATCCCCAGAGCCTCTGCCTGGACCATGGTGAGAATTGACACGTTCGTTGCGTGAGTGTAGGTGTATTCGCTGTAACTCCGCACGGGGCTTATGAGCTTGAGAATGTGTACCTCTTTTCGAAAGGTTCCGATGAAATTCATAACCTGCTCTTCGAGCCCCGCGGTGTTTAACTTCTTAAAGGGAGAGACTGAGGAAAAAGCATTTTTCACTTCACCCATAATTTCGCCAGTGAGTTCATCAGCAGGCAGGAAAGGGACCTCCTCTCCTCCTGGGAGTGTGTCTCTCTCTTCTCCCGCCTGTCCATAGGACACGGACACAATCCCGATTTTGATATTTCGGTATGTGTTCATTCCTTCACACAGGCTTCCCATATCGATGATGAATGCGGTCATTTCTCCCTGAGTAAGGCCGTCCAGCAGTTCGATCCTGCTAATTCCTTTCCTCTTCATCTTTTTCACGAGATTTTTTTCATGGATCCCCGGCTGTTTGATTGCTACCTCGTTTATTACCAGTTCTTCCCCCACATCCATGATCACCACCTTTCCCAGGGTGTTGAGAAAGTCCAGGGCGATCAGATATACTTTTCCGGAAAGTTGCTGTACCGATGGATGATCCCCTGAATAGAGTGAACATGTGGAGACGGCTGACATAAAAAGTGTTGCGAATTGTCTCGCTTTTTCATGCATCCTGCTTCTCTCCGCCCACTATCCTGACTTCCCTTTTTTCATGAGGGTGACACATTCTTTCTGTATGACGTGGTTCTTCGATCGCGCCCCCTTCTCTACGAGAATTTTCACTGCGGGGTAGGGATAGAATTTGAGGGAACGGTAGATTTCTTCCCGCATCCTGTCAAGGGCTCCTTTGAAGAGAAGACTCCTCTCCGTGATGATCTCTTTCAGAACGGGTACCGCCCCCGGATCCCCCATTTCTCCGAGAATCCTTATGAGGATTACTTTGTCCTCGATATCCTTACCGGTTATGTTTATTTTTTTCAGCTTCTTCAGGATGAGGGGAAGTGCTTCCTTGACCTTATACTTTCCCGCGAGTTCCATTCCGAGGGCCACATTTTCACCCATCTCCGAGTGGAGGAATTTCAAAAGAATTTTCTTCCCTTCAGGATCCCCATATTTGAGGAGAATTCTAAGAGCTTCCCCACGAACCTTCACGTGACTGTGAGTGCACTTTGGAAAAGCCAGAGGTACTGCCTCGGTTCCCGCGCAACTACTTAGGAGGAGGAGCATATTCCTTGTCACATACCAGCGCGAGTCGTCAAGGAACTTCACAACGTAGGGGACCGCTTCCCCTTTAAAGTCGGAGATTATGCTGATGAGGAATCGCCTCACGCTCTGAGTCTCTTCTTCTGAGAGTTCCCTGATCAGGTGGGGTATGATCGAATTTCCTGCTTTTCTGCAGAGCCGTAAAGAATCCTCCCTGTTCAGTCGTCCCGTTGAACCCATTGCCCGTGCGCACTTCGAAAGAAATTCTTCCGTTCTCACATAATCGAGAAATGGCAGGGTGAGTTCAGAGTAGGAAGCAAGGGCCGGGTTCTTTTCGATCACATCGAGTATGTGAAGGGCAGTGCCCCACTGTCCTGTTTCCACCAGCCAATCCGTTTTCTCACGGATTGTGCCCATGTACCCAACGAATTCTTCTTCTGTCAAGGGGAGGGTGGTGATCACCTCCAGGATAAGGCGGCACTGGTCCCTTTCGAGGGCTTCCTCCTGAAGTTCACTCACTATGAGCTTAGTTGCCTCTCCACCGAGGTATGACACATCGGCGGACATGAGCTTCTTCATCTCTTTCTGATATTCGTCGGTGACAAAATCGCTGAAATCCCCCTCCTTGAGGAGGTTTGTGATATCGGGAGAGAGGAGGATGTCATCCATGACCAGGCTGTTGCCGACGGTACCGTCCTCCCATGACAGATCATCGATGGTGGAGAATTTGTCCAGTAGATTCTTTAATGCTTCAGGGACGATGATCTCCTGTTCGTCGATGACTTTCAAAAGCTCGATAATTTCATCAACAGAGAGACCCTCGATCGCATTTTGTGCGGAGGGGATATCTTGAGAAACATTTTTCACTGTTGATGAGAGAAATTGACCTTTCAGCTTCGGACTCAGGGCGCCTATAAAGTCGAGGAGCCTTTTCAGGTCGGGAGCAGAAAACTTCCTTTCTGTGGATCTTCTTACGTAGGCGGTAATCACCCTGTCGTAGCTATCTTCCCTGAATTTTTCTGAATCCGTCTTGTTGATAAAATCTGCGAGGAGTGCAGGGGGGACAGTCTGTACTATATCATCGGATCCTTTAGTGACAAGTGTGCCGGATATGAGGCCGTAGATGTACCTCTCCCAGATGCTTCCTTCCTCTTCCCGCTCAATTTTCTTTTCCCCCTTCTCTCTCTCATCCCGCCTGCCCTCTTCAAAAGAAAAGGCGCCGTAATCGATAAAACCGACCATGATGTGATGCATCGGAGATTTTCCAATGCTCTCCATGACCTCCTCTTTTGAAGCTTTCTTCCCGAGGGTGGTGAGGAGGCGATGAAACGTTAAGAGTTCATCGGGGGTGAGGCCTTTCGTGAAGGTTACGTGGGCCATGTGTAGAGTGCTGAGATGTTTCGCAAACTCCCGGAACACGCTGTTTTTCTTGTCGAGGAAATGATCATCCACGATAAGGGTGTCCTGGGCGATCGCAAGAGTAATCTCCGGTCTGAGTTCGAAAAGCTTTTCCAGGAATTCAAAGGCCCTTGTGAGGGAACTCGAGACGGAGGGGTGCCCTTCCGGGTAGATCGCCACGTTGTGGCGGGAAATGTTGAGTTCGATGATGGCGTCTCCCAGGATGCGTGCGTCTATAGGGAGCTTATCCTGATCCATTATCTCCTTACTATCACACGATTTTTGTCCAATGAAAGGGTTATAAAAGAAAATATGAGGGAAAAATTGGTAGAAATGTGAGTTGCCCTGTGACTTTTGCTGCTCACAGGAATTCAATTCCTATACGGAACTCTTTCCCGGACCTTTCACACCATTTCACGACCCCTTTTTTCCCTTTCAGAGTCCCTTTGAAAAGGAGGGTCGTCCCGGGCGACAGGGGAGAGGGTGAGGATAGCCCCGCGCCTCCTTCACTCATGTCTACAATCACGAGATCAATCTCCTCCGGTGTAACTTCTTCACCGGCTGAAGGTGCGATCTCCACGGCAATTGAACCCTTGCAGCGCTTTCTCCGGGAGAGCCTCTCCTTGCTTCCCAGATCGGCCGCTTCCTCTCTCTCTTCTCCTTCCATCGCCTCCAGCTGGAGAGTGTCGTTGAGGATCGTTTTTACCTGGAGAAGGTCGAAGGGTTTTCCCATGAAGCAGTGAGCGTATTCCTCGATGATCTTTTCCATCTCATCGGTGAGAAGACTCGCTGACATAATAACAACCTTCGTATCCGGAGAAACCATCTTTATCTCCTTGATGATGTCGAGGCCGTATCCATCGGGGAGGATGATGTCGAGAAAAATAAGGTTGTAAAAGGAAGAATGCACTTCAGAGAGAGCGTCGGCTGCCCTATCTACTGCCTTTACTTCAATATCAAGTCGTTTAATTGATCTTGAAAGACTCCTGAGAATAAGAGGCTCATCATCCACGATTAGAACCTTTTTCGATGAAACCATGGAAGAGAGAGAAGGCGCCATGAATTTTATATTAATGTAAAACGAGCCTTATTACGATAAAAAATATCATTTTCCCTTATTTTCAAGGGAGATGCTTTAGGGGGAATGATACCTATTATTTACCCCTGGTTGTTTCTTCTGAGTCATTGATTTCCATTTGGTTATTAGGCTTTTAATTGATTCCCAATCATACAGGGAAATTCATGATGAAGGAGGTCTTCTCGATGCGAGTCCCCGGGGATATAAACCGGAGGAAAATTTCCAGAATTGTGTGAAAAAGGGAGGAAGATTACATATATGTAATGTATTCCCCTGCACCGATGGGAAAGGTTCTTAATATATGTCTGAAAAATAGGACCTTTTCCTGATTATATATCTAACTGATTTTAGGCACGTATTTTGTATCTATTTCATTCAGATCCCATCTGAACGTGTCCATGGGAGGAGGGGAGCTGTTTCCCTATTGTGAGAACGAAGTAAGTTGGTGGGGAGGAGGAAGTACACCCTTGAACCTTCATATTTCCAATATGGCGTTAGTTTATCTGGTTCCCCTCGGGATCATATGGGGTGCCTATATCATGACGAGGAGAAGGGAAGAACGGAAGAACCTCGAGAGGCACCAGAAGAATATCAGCGAGAAAGTCAGGGAACCGACGACCCTTCATCCCGTCATCAACCACAACCGCTGTATGGGGTGTGGTGCCTGTGCCAATGCCTGCCCGGAGCGTGGAGTGCTCGGTATCATAGGGGGAAAATCCCATCTTCTCAAACCATCCAAATGTATAGGGCATAGTGCGTGTAAGCTCGCCTGTCCCCAAAATGCCATTACCCTCGTATTTGGAACAAAAGAGAGAGGGGTGGATATTCCCTCGGTGCAGCCTAATTTCGAGACGAATATTCCGGGGATCTTCATTGCCGGCGAGCTCGGGGGCATGGGCCTCATCAAAAACGCCGTGGAGCAGGGACAAAAGGCAATCGAGTCCATCTCCCGTTTGAAAGGGATAGGTGAAAACGGGAAGATCGACGTGGTGATCATCGGAGCGGGTCCCGCCGGTTTCTCGGCGACTCTCGCGGCGCAGGAAAAGAACCTCAGGTACGTGACCCTCGAGCAGGAGAGCCTCGGGGGAACGGTATACCATTATCCCCGGGGAAAAGTGGTAATGACCTCTCCTGTGAACATGCCCATGGTGGGGAAGGTTGATATGCGTGAGACATCAAAAGAGGAACTCCTCGATTTCTGGCAGGATGTGGAAAAAAAATCTTGTGTGGAGATCCGTTACAAAGAAAAAGTGGAAAAGGTGATGAGAGAGGATAACTGCTTTGAGGTGAAATCTTTGAAAGAAACCTATCATTCGAGGGCGGTACTCCTCACCATCGGCTTAAGAGGTACCCCAAGAAAGCTGAACGTTCCCGGTGAAGAATCTCCAAGAGTGGTCTACCAGCTCGTTGATCCCGAACAGTACCGGGGACAGAAGGTCCTGGTCGTAGGAGGAGGGGACAGTGCACTCGAAGCTGCTATGAGTGTGGCCAGGGAAGAGGGAACGAATGTGACCATTTCATACAGGTCGGAGGCCTTCTCGAGGGCGAAGGAAAAGAACCAGCACCTTGTGAAAGAGATGGCGGAGGAGGGTACATTGAAGATTCTCTTTAAATCGGTGGTCAAGGAGATCAGGCCAGGTTTGGTGCTTCTTGAACAGGGCAAGGAGATTATTCAGTTGGAAAACGACGGGGCTATCGTCTGTGCGGGAGGAATCCTACCCACAGGGTTTCTCAAAGATATGGGAATAGTGGTGGAGACAAAGTATGGGACACCCTAGATGGTTGATATTATTCCTCTTTTGTGCCCTCATCGCACTTTTTCCTTCTGTGGTGGCTGCACGGAACATAAATGATGCGAAAAGTGCGATCCGGATGAGGAATTATCCCCTTGCCGCATCGATACTGAAACCCCTTGCAAGGAAAAATGACCCGGAAGCAGAATATATGCTTGCGGGTCTTTACAGAACCGGAAAAGGAGTGGGGAAAAACGTAGGTAAGGCATTCACATTGCTTAAGAGAGCGGCGAAGAAGGGGTACCCTCGGGCCGCGTATAATCTCGCGTCCATGTATGAGCGTGGAGTCGGAAGTAAGGGAGATTTAAAAAGGGCAAAAGAGCTCTACCTGATGGCGGCGAAGAAAGGCTACGAGCCTGCCAGGAGGCGCCTGGCCTCTTTCCCCTTTGCCGAGGGTAAAACAGATTCTCCCAAGGAGCTGTTAATCCTTTCCGCGCGGAGAGGGGATATCCTGAAAGCCCGGCGGGCCCTGGAACAGGGAGCTCCTGTTGACTGCAGGGATGAAAGCGGCCGCACGCCCCTCATGATAGCTTCATGGGAAGGTCACAAATCGGTGGTGAAACTGCTCCTTACGAAGGGAGCAGATCCCCTTAAAAAAGATAAGTTCGGCGACACTCCACTCCTTCTCGCCGCTGCTTCAGGAAATCATGGAGTCATCTCTCTGTTGGTCCAAAAGGGAGCCCGGTTGGATGACCGGGATGTCCATGGCAACACGCCTCTTCACATCGCATCCGGGAAGGGCCACCTAAAAGCAGTGAAAATATTGATGAAGAGGGGATTGCCATTAAACGCTACGAACGGCAAGGGCATGACGGCTGCGGACCTTGCGCGGTCGAGGGGTCATGAAAAAGTTTTTAAAGCACTTCTCGCAGGTGGGGGAAGATTGAAGATGCTGAAAAAGAGAAAAAATTTCTCCTCTCCTGAGAACAAGAAGCAGGTTGCGAAGAATCTGCAGAGATTGAGAGAGAAAAAAAGCGCGAAAAAGGGCACATCTTCTTACAAGGGGTGGACGGATCTCATGATCGCATCGTGGGAAGGAAACCTGGCAGCAGTCAAAGCCCTCGTTACAAAGGGGGCTCGTGTGGACGGGAAGAACAGGGAAGGGATTACTCCTCTTCTCCTCGCCTCGCGGAAGGGGAAAGTTCGTGTAGTCGACTACCTTCTCCGCCACGGAGCGGATTGGAAATTAAGGAGCCAGAAAGGGATGACATCTCTTATGGAGGCGTCCTCGGCGGGTCACGAAGATGTTGTCACACTTCTCTTGAAGAGGGAAGTGGCGAAGGGGAAGTCATCATCCTCCCTGGGTGATGCACTTTTACTCGCAGTGAAAAACGGGCACGAGAAGGTGGGCGTACACCTCCTTTCTTCCATGGACATTTCAGAGAGCTCTTCCCTTGGAGGTGAAATTCTTGGATGGGCATCACGGAAAGGAGAAACCGGTTTACTCGGATTGCTCCTGAACAAGGGGTTCCCCGTGAATATGAGAGACAAGGATGGAAGGACCGCACTCTGGTTCAGTTCTAACGAGGGGAGATTCAAGGCAGTATCTCTTCTCCTTGGGAAAGGAGGGGATCCCAACATCAGGGACCAGGAGGGATTCACGCCTCTTTCCAGGGCTGTTATCAAAGGTGAGGGAAGGATCGTGGAGATCCTTCTGGACGCCGGTGCGAGGACAAGCGTACGCACAAATCTTGGGAACACTCCCCTCATGCTTGCGGCAGACCGGGGAAAGAGAGAGGTTTTACAAAAGATCCTTCAGAAGGACAAGGGAGTAAATAAAAAAAATTATGTGGGGAATACGGCTCTGATACTTGCAACCTCAAAGGGTGACGCTGAGTCAGTAAGGATGCTCCTTGAGCATGGTGCCAACCCCGTGATCAGGAACAAGAGAGGGAAAAGTGCTATATCGATCGCACCAGAAAATTCGAAATTGAAAAAAATGTTGAAGGAAAAGGAAACCAGGGGTTTTCTTTCCACCCTGTTTCATTGATGGACAGGCTTGGAGAAAGGAGGTAAGGGTGATGGGAAAGGAAATTACTGCACACGGTGTCGCAGGAACTCTTCCAGGGAGTGGAGCCGAAAATCCCTATAAGGAGCTTCAGCGTCCCCCGATCTTCAGGCCCATTTCAATTTTTGGATACCTGTTCCTTGCCCTTCTCCTTTACATGGGATGGAGAAACAGGGATGCAAATCTCCTGAACCCGAAATCGGGATTGGGTTATGCTCTCGGAGTAGTCGGAGGGTCCATGATGTTGCTCCTCCTTCTCTATCCTCTCAGGAAAAAAGTCAGGTTCATGCAGCGCATGGGCCCGACAAAGTACTGGTTCAGGGCCCATATGATATTCGGTATCCTGGGGCCGTTTTTCACAATATTCCACTCTAACTTTCACATCCGGTCGCAAAACAGCAAGATGGTGATGGCTGCCATGCTTCTCGTCACGGGGAGCGGTTTCATCGGCATGTACTTTTACACGAAGATCCATTACGGACTCTACGGAAGGCGGTTGACCATGAAGGAACTCCAGAGAGACTTCGAGGAGCGGTCAACCAGCCTCCTTTATCATTTTCGGAATGCTCCTCATATGAGAGAGCGCCTCAAAAGTTTCGAGGATATCGTTCTCTCCCCATCCTACGGTCTCTTTGAGAGCGCCGCACGTTTTGTGACGGTGGGAATGAAAATAAGGTGGACACATCTGATTCTCTTGAAGAGGCTCAAGCACGTTTTGAGGGAGAAAAAGAAAAGGGAAGGATTGTCCACAAAAGAGGTTGCCCATCTCGGGAAGATCGCGAAGAAAGAACTTTCCACCCATCTGGATAGTGCACTGAAGATAGCTGAATTTTCCCTCTTCGAGAGATTTTTTTCCCTCTGGCACCTCTTCCATTTTCCCCTCTTTCTCATGCTTGTGGTCACGGTTCTCATTCACGTTGTTGCTGTCCATATGTTCTGACAAACGAGGAGACTGAAGGGAAGATGAGTTGGGGAAGGAGACTGTTCATTATTTTTATTATGCTGACAACTGTTGGGGCTACCCGGGGCGTTTTGGGGTCAACTCTCGAAAAGATCCTCATGCCCGGTAAAGTCATCAAGGGGCATGAGAAGTACGAGGGAAAGTGCGTATCATGTCATGAGGCTTTCAGTAAAAAAACGCAGCCGGAACTCTGTCTCAATTGCCACAAGAAGGTGAATAAAGATATCAAGGGAACAAAGGGATTTCATGGGAAAAACGTGAGTGCCCGTAAAGGAAAATGTACTGCCTGTCACGGCGAGCACAAAGGGAGAAGCGCAAATATCGTCATGTTCGACAGAGAGAATTTCAACCACGGAGATACGGATTTTCCCCTCGGAAAAAGCCATCGAAACGTATTGTGTGTGTCCTGCCACAAGGGAGGGAAAAAATACAGGGACACCTCTACCCGGTGCGAAGGGTGCCACAAAAAAAATCCCCATAAAAACAGAAAGAAAAAGGCCTGTGATTCCTGCCACAGGGAAGAATCATGGAAAACTATCCGATTCGATCATGGAAAGACACCCTTTCCCCTGAAGGGGAAACATACAAAAGTGACGTGTATCAGCTGTCACCCCGCGTGGGGGTTCGAAAAAATTGGAAAAGCCTGTTCTGGTTGTCACCTCCTCCATGATGTCCACGGGGGGATTTACGGGGACATGTGCGAAAAGTGCCATGTCCCCTCCTCCTGGGACAAACCAACCTATGACCATGTGAAAACCAGGTTTCCTCTTAAAGGGAAACATGCCAGACAACCGTGTCATTTGTGCCACAAGGAAAAGGTGATCCGCCATGCATCGAAGGTGGATACGCGATGCATACGGTGTCACGAGAAGGACGATGAGCATAAGGGAAGATATGGAAAAGTATGTAAAAGCTGCCATTCCCCGGGAGGCTGGAAGAAATATACATTCGATCACGGGAAAACAAAATTTCCCCTCAAGGGAAAGCATTCGAAGGTTACATGTGGAAAGTGCCATAGCGGGGATTTAAAGAAGTCTTCGAAGGTGAGGAAATGCCAGGAATGCCACCTGGGTGATAGTGTGCACCGGGGGCCAAAGCGAAAGATGTGCGAGAACTGCCACAATGATAAGGGATGGCGAAATAAAGTTCTCTTCGACCATGATGTGAGTTCCTTCCCCCTGATTGGCATGCACGGGGTTACCCCATGCGAGGAGTGTCACGGAGGGGGAAACTTCAGTTCCAGCCCAACCCGGTGCGTGGAATGTCATAGAAAGGATGATGTTCACAAAGAATATCTGGGTGAAAAGTGTGAAATGTGCCACAACCCCAACGGCTGGCGATTCTGGCAGTTTGACCATGTAAAAGAGACAAAATTTCCCCTCGACGGGGCACATAAGGAGCTGGAGTGTACTGGCTGCCACAAGTTTAAAGGGAAAGGGAAGTTAAAACTCTCCACGGCCTGTGTGGCATGTCACAGGTCGAGAGACGTCCACGACGGAAGATTTGGTAAGTTCTGCCAGAGGTGCCATGGGACAGGGAAATTCAAGGATATTCGCAATATTTCCTGGCCCAGTCGAAAGGGAGAGAGCAAAACATCGCAGTGAAGGCAAAAGGAGGACCAGATGGGACGATCAAATAGGGATGAGAGAAGATTTTCCGGATCAAGGAGTATCTATATTATTCTCTGCCTCCTCATTATTGGAGGGTTTGCGATTTTCCTCCAGGCTAAAGCGGAAGGCCGGGTATCCTCCGATTTCGATCATTTCCAGACGGGATTTCCCCTTGTAGGAGCTCACGAGAGGGTGAAGTGCGTCGAGTGTCATATGCTCGATGTGTTCCGGGGAACGCCCACAAGATGTTCTGTCTGCCACATTCAGGGAGAAAGGGCGAAAACCTCCAAGACCTTAAACCATGTCCCCACCTCCGCCCCCTGCGATAGTTGCCACAACGTGGAGAACTGGAAGGCATCGAGGTTTGTTCATTCTTCTGATGCCTCAGGGAGATGCAGAAGCTGCCACGATGGTGTGAGGGCGAAGGGAAAAGGAGGGCGCCATGTGACCAGCGGGACCAGGTGTGATGAGTGCCACCGTTCCACCCGCAGATGGTCTCGCGTGAGCTTCAACCATGGATCAATATCCGGAAACTGCTACAGTTGTCACAACGGTGTCAAAGCTCCCGGGAAGCCTTCAGGCCATGTGACAAGTACGAACAGTTGCGAGGAGTGCCATACACCCGGCGGAGTGTGGAGAACTGCGTCATTCGATCATACATCAGTGTCCGGAAGCTGTTTCACTTGCCACAACGGGGTGAAAACTTCAGGAAAACCGAGGACTCACATCTCGAGCGATAACAGCTGTGAGGTATGTCACGCTCCTGGCAACTGGAAGAACGTCCACTTCGACCACTCAGCCGCCACCGGATCGTGCGCCACATGCCATAACAATGTGAAGGCCACCGGCAAACCGGGAGGTCATATTTCCACCTCCGGGGGATGTGACAGCTGCCATGTGAATACGAGCTGGAAGAACGTCCACTTCGACCACGCGTACACTACCGGATCGTGTGCCACATGCCACAACAAACCGGGGGGCCACATCTCGACTTCGGGAGGGTGCGAGAGCTGCCATGTGAA
>CAZPLX010000014.1:0-14589 GCA_964587345.1 uncultured bacterium | reverse complement strand
GATCGGACCGAGGCCCGTAGTAGGCTCATCATAGAGGAGAAATTCAGGTTCCGTGGCGATGGCCCTGGCAAGACCGACCCTTTTCTTCATTCCCCCCGAGAGTTCCGCAGGCATGAGATCCTGAATATTGCTCAAACCGACCATCGAGAGTTTCTCCTCCACAATTTCGTTGATTTCTTCCTTCAACTCCGGTTTCAGTCTTTTTAGCCCGAAAGAGACGTTATTCCCCACATTCAGGGAATCGAAGAGGGCGGCACCCTGGAAGAGCATCCCGAACCTCTTCCGTACTTCCACAATTTCGAGCCCGCTCATCTTCGTGATATCCTTTCCGTCGATCTGGATGCTTCCCCTGTCAGGCCGAATGAGGCCTATGATGCATTTCATGAGGACGCTCTTGCCCGATCCACTCCCTCCAATTACTACCATGTTTTCCCCCTGGAAGACGTCCAGATCAACTCCCAGAAGGACATCTTTTGTCCTGAAGGACTTGCACAACCCCCGTATTTTGATGACTGGTTCCATGATTCAGAAAAGAAGGGCCGTGAGAAAATAATCGGAGATAAGAACTGTCATCGATGAGATCACCACAGCTTTCGTGGTCGCTTTTCCCACACCTTCTGCACCTCCCTTAGCATTGAAACCCTGGTAACAACTTATCAGAGCGATAAGGAATCCGAACACGGCCGCCTTCACGAGACCCACGTATATGTCGTTAAACTTCAGGTGCTGAAATGTCCTGTTAATGTAAATCGAAGAATTGCCGTGAAGAACATGCACACTCACCAGGTATCCTCCCGCAATCCCCACGAGATCTCCAAAGGCAACGAGCACCGGCATGATGAGCGTTGCGGCAAGGAGCCTCGGTGTCACAAGGTACTTAACCGGATTAGTGGCGAGAGTGTAGAGGGCATCGATCTGCTCCGTCACTCTCATCGTCCCAAGTTCCGCCGCGATCGACGCACCAACCCGTCCCGAAACCATGAGGCCAGCGATCACGGGGCCAATCTCTCTTGTTATCGAAAGAGCCACGAGGGTTCCCACAAGACTTTGAGCCTTGAAGCGCGCGAATGCTGACCATGATTGGAGGGCAAGAACCATCCCGGTGAATACCGCCGTAATGAGGACCACGGGCAGGGTCTTCACACCGATCTCCTCTATCTGCTTCAAGAGTTCGGAAAAATCGAATGGAGGCTTGAACATCCAGTAGATCGCCTGGATACATATATGAAAATGGGTCCCCAGGGCTTCGAGGGACTCGTAGATCCTCCTTCCGAGGGTATCGATTAAAACTAAGGCGTTCTTCATGTCCTCTCATTACGTTCTGAGAACTCACAAAAAGAGGAGAGATCTCAGGAAATGTAAGTTCTTGGCACCCGTTTTGTGATCCCCGTAAGGATGGCATAGGGAATCGTTCCCGCTCTTTTAGCCACGTCCTCTACGGGGGAGTGAATGTTCCATTTTTTACCGAATATCATGACTTCTGATCCCACTTTCGCATCGGGAATATGTGTCACATCGATCATGGTGTTATCCATGCATATAGTCCCCACAACGGGGGAAGGCTTCCCCTCCACATAGACCTCGAAGCCAGGGGAAAGAATCCTCCTCATCCCGTCTGCATAACCGATAGGAAGAACTGCGATTTTCTCCTTTTTTCTTGTGATGTATTTCCTCCCGTAACTTATCGGGTGGTCCTTAGGGTAATCCTTGATGTAGTAAATTTTCGTCATGAGAGTCATTACCGGAAGAAGGCCCATATCCTCGAACTCGTGATTCGGCCGGGAACCGTAAAGAGAAATACCAGGTCTCACCATGTGAAATTGAAAGTCGGAAAATCGAAATATCCCCGCGCTGTTCAAAACGTGGACCATAACCCCCTTCTCAGGGAGTGGTGTGACACCTCTTCTCACCTGTTCCAGCTGATTCCGGGTACACTCCATGTCGGCCACGTCGGTCCCATCAGCCGAAGAGAGATGGGACATTATCCCGGAAAGACGGAGGAAACGGGATTTTTTCACCAGTGAACATGCTGCCTCGAGTTCATCGGGGAAGATCCCGAGTCTTCCCATCCCAGTATCCACTTTCAGGTGTACTCCGACCCTCCTCTTCAGCGTATCAGATGATCTCTTGAGAGCTCTCAGATGCTGAAACGAGGCAACAACCGTTTCCAGGCCCCGCTTTTCCGCGAGAGGAAGCTGATCCGGGTGGACACCTCCCATGACAAGTATCGGATCTTTGGGGATTCCCTCTCTCAATTCCTCCCCCTCCTCCACGGTAGCCACACCGAAATGACCTATCCCCCGCTCCCGAAGCCGTCCCGCGATAGAAACCGCCCCGTGCCCGTAGGCATCGGCTTTGACAACCGCGAGGATCTTTGTCCCAGGGCTGAGATGTTCCCTCAGCCGATCCAGGTTGTGTTCGAGATTGTCCAGATTAATTTCCGCTACGGTCGGTCGTCCCAAAGAGTTTTCCGCCTCTTACCCTCTCATTAAGGGGAAATCGATAGCGACTGCCCCAGGCAAAGCCCTTCTCCCATGTTTTTCCGGTTAGGATTTAATATATACTAATAGTGCTGTTTTTTGAAACTTCGATTTTCCCCATACACTCACGTTGGGGAAACACTGGCGCGTAGGGACCCTTCAGATAAAAGGAAAATGATGAGGAGGAATAAAATGGTGCCAGGAATCGGTTTTATCGGCCTCGGGATTATGGGGAGAGAAATGGCGCGGAATCTCCTGGAAAGAGGGGGCTACACATTGAATGTGTACAACAGGAGCAGGGATAAATGTGATCCCCTTTCGAAGAAAGGCGCTTTAGTGCATAACACGCCGGGGGAGGTAGCAGCACATTCTCATACGATCATCCTCATGCTTTCCGAAAGCAATGCGGTGAGGGACATCCTGGAGGGAGAGGATGGAGTCCTTGGCGAAATGAAGGATGGCAAGATCCTTATAGACATGGGAACGAATACCCCTCTTTTCAATGAAGAGGTAGAAAGAATGGTTGAGGAAAAGGGCGGTCATTACCTCGAAGCACCCGTTCTGGGAAGCAGGGAGCCGGCCAGAGAGAGAACACTCACCCTGCTTGTGGGAGGAGAAGAAGCAATATTTGAAAATGTGAGAACAATTCTCACCTCCATCGGGAAAAAGATCGTATACATGGGAAAAGTGGGAATGGCATCTCAGATGAAGCTTGTAGTGAACCAGATTATGGCGGGGATGCTCGCTCTCTTCTCCGAAGGCGTGATCGCCGGGGAACGAAGCGGCATCCCTCCCGGGAAAATTCTCGAAGTGATAGAAAACAGCGCAATCAACACCCCCCTCTTCAAAGTCAAGGGGGCCAACATGCTTCTCTCCCACGACTTTTATCCCCAATTTCCCCTGAAACACGCGCAGAAGGATCTTCGCCAGGCCCTTGAAGTAGCTGACAAGCTCGGTGTACCCACACCTGTTACCGCTGCCGCCAACGCCCTCTATCTGCTCGCTTCTGACATGGGCTTCAGGGAAGAAGATTTCTCTTCTGTCATCAAGACCCTCATGAGAGGAGATGGGGAGATTCATATAGATTATTGACACGGTGGCTTTACTTTCACTCTTTTTTCCTGAGTCTGAAGTCGAAAGAGGTGTCGGTTACCTGGTAACCTAGTTTTTCTATCTCCTCTCGAAGGAGATCTGCCTCCCGGTACCTTCCCGCCTTTCTCGCATCCTGTCTCTTCTTCGCAAGTTCCTCAACGATGAGATACTCACTTCCCTTTTTTCTTTTTTCCTCAAATAAATCCAATCCCAGGACAAGATCCCACTTCTTAAGGAGCGTCGCCTTCGTAGGACGGTCAATATTTGTGCGAAGAGCCTTCCATACCGTTGCAAGGGCTCGTGGCATGTTGAGATCGGTGAGCACGGCTCTTTTGAACTCACTATCGAGTTCTTTCCCCGCAAGAGAAAGGGCGCGTTCAGGATCATATGCGTCCCCAAGGTCCCGTGCAAAATGTTTCAAACGGGCATGCCCCCTTTTCGCCCCTTCCTGAGCAACAGGGGTAAAGTTCATCATGGTTCTGTAATGGGCTTCCAGACAGAGGTAGCGAAAATCGATCGCGGTAAATCCCAGATTTTTCAACCCGTCAAGAGTGTGCTCATTTCCTGCTGATTTCGACATCTTCTGACCCTCTACGAGGAGGTGACCACCATGTATCCAATACTTTGCGAAAGCGGCTCCTTCTCCGCAGCGTGCCTGTGCAATCTCGTTTTCGTGGTGGGGAAAAACCAGGTCGATCCCTCCTATATGAAAATCAAAAGATTCACCCAGATATTTCATGGACATGGCTGAGCATTCAATATGCCACCCCGGATACCCTTTCCCCCAGGGGCTATTCCACTTCATTTCCCTTCTCTCTTCCGCCTTTCTCCAGAGTATGAAATCCGAAGGGTGTTTTTTCTTGGAATCCCCGGCCATGCGGTGTCCTTCCCTCAACTCTCCCAGTCGATTGCCCGAAAGGGCACCATAGTCGGAAAATTTTTTCACATCGAAGTAGATGGTTCCCTCCCGCTCATAGGTGTACCCGTTGTTTACGAGGGATTGTATGAGATCGATGGTCTCAGGGATATGATCTGTGGCACGGGGGTAGGTGTCTGCCGGAATAAAGTTCATCCTTCCCTCATCACGGAAGTAGGCCTCACTAAAAAAATCTGCGATATCCCGGGGAGTCTTCCCTTCCGCCCTTGCCGCTGCGATCACCTTATCCTCTCCCCGTTCGAGGAATTCCTGCCTCATGTGCCCCACGTCGGTAATATTTTTCACGTGGATCACGCGAAAACCCTGAGAGCGCAGAACCCTGACCAGGGTGTCCGACAGGAGATAGGTCCTCAAGTTTCCTATATGGGCAAAACGGTAAACGGTAGGTCCGCAGCTATATATTTTCACAACCGGCGGAGTCAGGGGGATAAATTCCTCAAGACTCCCCCCCATCGTGTTATGCACACGAAGTGCTCGAGATGAACTCACTATGTGCCCGTGAGGAGAAATATGTCAGAACTCCTTGTACACCTCTTTATCCAGTTCATCCTGTATCATCTGGACATGCCGCTTTTCCTCCTCAGCGAGAAAGCGAAAGAGCTCCTTCACCTCTGGATCGTCAAACTTTTCTACAGCTTCCTTATATTTTTTGTAGGCCCACTTTTCCCTTTCCAGGGCTGTAAATAGGGCTTCTGAAGGATCAATTGCCATAATTCCCTCCCAGGAGATTATTTACTGTTTCCCAATTTTTTTCCAGTAATCCTCGATGGCAGCTTTTACAGCTTCCTCTGCCATTACAGAACAGTGAATCTTGGCGGGAGGAAGCCCATCAAGGGCATCCGCAATTGCATCGTTGGATATAGTGAGGGCTTCTTTGACTGATTTCCCTTTGATGATCTCAGTAAGCATGCTGCTCGAGGCAATTGCGGCACCGCATCCAAAGGTCCTGAATTTCGCATCTGTGATAATCTCTTCCTCAACCTTCAGATAAAGACGCATCATGTCCCCGCAGGCAGGATTTCCCACCTCTCCCACTCCACTCGCCTCCTCTATCTCCCCCACATTTCTCGGATTCATAAAATGGTCCATAACCTTTTCGCTATAGGGTCCCAACGCCATCTGCCTTACCTCCCTTGGACGTTTCTTTTCAAGTAGTCTGCATAGGAGGGTGAAATATCCCAGAGCCTCTTCACGATCTCAGGCATTACTTCGAGGACATACTCCACTTCCTCCATGGTATTTCCCTTTCCCATGCTGAAGGTGATAGAGCCCGTACATATATCAGAGGGCACTCCCACGGCCTTCAACACGTGGGATGCAATGAGGTCCTCTTCATCCTCCGCTTTCAGGTTCGAACTGCATGCTGAGCCACTTGCCGCCATGATCCCCTTGAGATTCAAGAAAATAAGGAGTGATTCCCCCTCTGCAAATTCTACCCAGAAACTCACATGACCGGGGATCCGTACCTCCGGGTGTCCCGTAAAATGAATATGATCGATCGAATTCGCGAGTCCCTCCCAGAGGTGATGGCCGAGGTGGGTCAAATGTTCCCCTTCCTCTTCCATTTCCTCCAGGGCAATCGACGCAGCCTCCCCGAATCCCACGATTCCCGGGACATTTTCTGTCCCTGCCCGGAGACCAGATTCCTGGAAGCCACCATCGATAAGAGGTTGAATCGCAGTCCCCTTCTTCACGAAAAGGCCCCCCACTCCCTTCGGTCCATAAAAATTGTGGGAGGAAAGTGTGAGAAGATCGGCCCCGATTGCCTGAACATTTACAGGTATTCTTCCGACAGTTACCGTAGCGTCGCAATGGAAACAGATGCCCCGTTCTCGGGCGATTTTCCCGATCTCCTCTACAGGTTCTATTGTTCCTATTTCCGAGTTCGCGTGCATAAGAGAAATAAGGATCGTATCATCCCGCAAGGCCTCTAAGAGATCCCCTGGATCCACCGTTCCGTGGGAATCCACATTCAGATATGTGACACTAAATCCTTCATTGACAAGAGGCAGCAGGGCATTAAGCACGGAAAAATGTTCCACCTCAGATACGATTATATGAGAGCCTTTTCTCTTCATTGCCCTCGCAACTCCCTTGATTGCAAAGTTGTTTGATTCGGTGGCACCAGAGGTGAAGATTATCTCTTCCGGAGTCCCCTTTATCAGTCCCGCCACAAGTGCCCTCGCGCGGTCCACTCCTTTCAGCGCATACTGTCCCTGTTCATGGATATGAGAACTTGGGTTCCCGTAATATTCCTCGAAGTAGGGTTGCATGGACCGGAGAATCCTCTTATCCAGGGGTGTCGTGGATATATGATCAAAAAATATTTTGTTCAAATCCCCTTTCCTCCCTCACTTATTCTCTTCCTCGACTCCAAAGTGCTCCATCTTTTCCTGGATGAGAGTGATATGTTTTTCCTCCTCCCCCGCTAAAAATTCGAACATCTTTCGAATCGACTCGAGTTCCGCATCAGCTGCTGCCTGTGTGTAATCGCTGTAATTCTTCTTCTCCAGGGCAAGTGCCATCCGGAGGAGTTTCTCAATTTCAGACTGTGCCATATCCCGATCCTCCTAATAATAGATGAATCTATCCTCTTCCAGTTTCAATCATATCATCAAAGGTGACGGGATATTATACATGATGATTTGTCCTTTTTGGAATTCCTCCGTAAAGTGCTATAATTCAGTGCCTGTGGAGTAATCTTCGGCACACAGGGCTCTCAAAAGGAAGAGAATATGAGAAATAAACTCCTGTTCACCATCATCATTCTCCTTATCCTAGGAGGAGTAACCCTCACCATGATCCATTCTCACAACAGCGGGAAGGTCCAGTCTCCCCCGGCAAGAACCGGCGGGCATCCCTCTGTCAAGGCTCCCGGTTTCGTACTCAAAAAAATTTCCGGAGATGCGGTAAGTCTCGAGGATTTTCAGGGGAAAGTTCTTGTGATCAACTTCTTCGCGACATGGTGTCCTCCCTGCAAAGAAGAAGTGCCCGGATTCGTGAAAATATTCAACAGGTATAAGGGCAAGGGGCTCGAAGTTCTTGGAATCTCTCTCGACGACGCCGACAGCGGGAAAGACCTTCCCCCTTTCTTAGAGGAACACAAGGTCACCTACACCATCGCTTTCGCATCAAAGGAAGTAATGGCAAAATATGGAGGTGTCCAGACTGTCCCCACAACCTTCTTCATTAACAGGAAGGGAGACATCACAAATGTCCACATCGGATTTATGGGGGAAAAAGATTTCGAAGCTGAGGTTCAAAAACTTCTCTAGTTACTTCAAAAAAAAAAGCGGCTAAAAGCCGCTTTTCCTGAAAAGTTTACTCCTTTTAAGGCCGATTATCCTGCCGGCTGCGCAGCATCGGTGGGACACACTTCGGCACAACTTCCGCAATCAGTGCAGGCTTCCGCATCGATGACATAGATGTCACCTTCGGATATGCACTGGACGGGACACTCAGGAGCACACGCACCGCAGGCGATGCACTCGTCGCTAATTGTGTAAGCCATCTGCAAACCCCCTGTGAGATTTATACCGATTCCACACGTAACACGGATGGAATTTCTTCTTTCAAAGCCGCCTCGATCCCGTTTTTGAGAGTGAGCGATGCCATTGGACACCCTCCGCAGGCGCCAGTCAAGCGTAATCTCACAACTCCCTCATCTACCTCGACAAGCTCTACGTCACCGCCGTCAGCCTTTAGAGCCGGCCTGACTCTTTCAAGTACTCTTTCTACCTCTTCTTTCATAGCCGTTACCTCCTGACTGATTATACCCCATCTATTTTCAGCCATTTGTTTTATTTTGCCAGAATTCGATGTCCATGGAACAGGGAAGGTTTCAATCCGCCTTGACTATCTCGAACCCGGCTTTTTTGAGGACCGATTTTACAATTTTATAGTTCGATGTTTCAAGGCGAAAAACCATAACTTTGCGCTCTTCTTCTTCAGTAAGGGTGGTCACCACAGACACGATATTCACGTTAAACTCACTCAACAGGCTCGTAACCCTGAAAAGCTGACCGGGTTTGTTTGGAAGGAGAAGTTCCACCCTGTACCCGGGACCATTAATCCCCATCCCCTCGATGAAGGAATCAAGAATATCGGTCTCTGTGATAATCCCCGCGAGATTACCCTTCTCCATTACAGGGAGGGCCCCTATCTTCTTTTCCCGCATGATGAGGGCCGCTTCCTCGACAGGAGTCGTGGGGGAAACGGTATAGGGTTTTTTTGTCATTATTTCCTTTATCTTCACCTGGTCAAGAAGGTGGTAGATTTCCCTCACCTCGAGAGATGTGGCCGTAGATGGCGACGCAGCCTTCACATCCCGGTCAGAAACTATTCCCGTGAGTTTTTCCCCATTCCGAAGGACCGGAAGGTGACGAATGCCCTTTTCTTTGAGGAGGTCGATGGCTTTTTTCATGGAATCTTCTTCATCAACCCAGACGATGTCTCGCCTCATTCTTCTCTCGACAATCATCAAAACCTCCCGACCTTTTGTCTCACAATTTCGTGTATATCATATCAGGGAAACCAGGTGAATTAATTTGTCATAAAGTCATTACGGACTATTGTGAAAAGGTCCACAAGTGTTCCCGATGACATGATTGTCACCTTTAATCCGTCTCCCTTCTCAAAAATAACAAAGGAAATTCCCTCTCTTTCCCCTGACAAAAGGGTCGTATCGTCAAGAAAATGAGAAACTCTTCCCGATCCCTTCCTGTGTTTCCGGTATACTCCCATAAGATAGAGCCTTTTCCCCATACGCAAAGGGATAAAAACAGTTTTCACCCTCTTTTTCCTCACCTTTCTCACCCTGTAATAGGTCACCCCCTCTGTGGGCAGTGAGATAGAACTGCCCAGATAGGAAATAATCGCATTTCGGGCAGATTCTTGTCCCGAGTCCTTTCTTTCTGGAAATTCTGTGGAAGAGAGTTTTTTAAACCATTTGAACTGTTGCTCGAGGACAACTTCTCCTGACGTTCCCTGCCGAAAAGCCATCCTCACTGCAATGAGAGCAATAACGACTGTGAGGATGGCGAAAACTATGTATCTTCCTTTCATTTCCCTCAGAATCTTCCTTTCCTTGAATCCTTCGTTTAAGGGAGCGATGACCCCTCTCACTGAATAAATTCTATACTGCCCCCTTTGATGGGACAACCCCTTCTTCGAAACATTCCCCGGAAAAGGCAGGAAGAAATCAGTATGGAGGGCTTTCCTTGCTGATACAATAATCACGTAGGGATAGACGGGGCGGGGAGCAAAAAAGGAGATGGAGATAGGTGGAGTTCAGATAGACGAGATCCGGAAGGGACTTCTCGACTGTTTCGATGCAGGCGAAACATTTCTTCAACTTGGGCAGACGCTGAAATGTATCTCTCCATTTCATTTCTCTATTCTTTATGAGATAGACTGGAAGAGCACAACTCTTCTGCCTCTCGCTATCTATCCGTTGAAACCAGGCTCCTTCCCCTCGGCGGAGAATATTTCAATCCCCTTCGCTTTCCACATTTCTTCATTGTTCTCTCAGGATTGGATCGAACTGTCCAATGAGGGAGACCTTTTCCCTCCTGCCTCTATGAATTCGTGGGAGACAACTCTCCCTCCTCTCATCCTGTTTCCTCTCAAGGTCAAGCAGAGGATACTCAGTGCCATAGCATTTTATGGTTTCCCCTGCCGGGAAAGGGCTATTCTGGAAAAGGTGTCCTCTTTTCTCAAGGAGGTATCTCCCATCATAGAGAAAAACATACTCGTGGAAAAAACTGCCAGAAAGAATCAAAGACTCGAGACGATCCTTAACTTTTCAATGTCCCACTACCTGGTCATTAACAGGGCGGGGATCATTACTGATTTTCTTCCAGGAAAAGAAAATCTTCTCGGATTCACTCCCGAATCTCTCGTAGGCCAGGATATATCCTCTCTTTTTCCCAGGGGGAAAGGAGTCATGAAAACCATCATGAACCATGCCGATACCGGCGGCAGGGGTGTAACCGTCCTTATTACGCTCGCAAACGGAGAAAAGGAACTCGCCTCGGTAACTGTCGTAAAGACCATTCTCAAATACAGCCAGAAAAGAGAATATTTTCTTCTTCGGATTGACCCATCAGACCTTACCCGGAAGGAAATTCCAGGCTCCGGGAGAGAAGAGGAAGAAAGGGATGGGGAAATCCTGATGAAAATCCACCTCTGTCCGGAAAATCTCAACTGTATAAAGATGTTAGGAAGGCGCTCCAGGTACATGGGAAAAGGATTATTTCTCATACATGGGCCTTCTTTCCAGGAAGAACGGTGCGGTGAGGAGTGCACCTGCCTCACTGAACTGATCTCAGTAAGTAATCACACGCGTGCCAAATTCACCTAGGAGTAAACCCCTCATTCCCCTGTCGACGCTTCCCCGAAGCAGGAGAGTATTCTTCCCTTTTTTATTCTCAGACCCTTTTATATAAAAACCTTTCGCAACGAGTGAATACCCCTCCCTCTCTCCTCCGGCGATTCTTCCCTTTTCCATTCGAGAGAAGTGAATACCCGAGGCGGAAAGAACCTTTTCGATGAGCCGATCCAGATCCATCCCTGCAGGGAGTGGAAAAACCGTGAACCCTTCCCTTACCAGGAGTTTTCTGATAGGCCCGGAAAATCTGTCAGGGTCGAGGACATACGATTTTTTCCCGACCCAGAAGACGAGGTCGGGCTTGATATTGAGTGTGTAGGCACCCCCGGGCCCCTTTATGGAAATGGTATGGCTTCGGGACTGCCTCACCCCGAATGTGTGCAAGAGAGAGGAGACCACTTCACCCGGTTTTGAGGGGAGAGTGGTCACCTTCCCGATATAGGTATCTTCCGTGAAGAGATATGAGGGAACAAATCCATCCTCGATAGCCGGGTCGACAAAATAGGGGATCAGGGTAATTCCGGCACTCTGCCCGTACGAATAGACATGGGCAACCCGTTCAGATATTTTTGGATCTTTCACATGCCTGATTGCGAATATCTCTCCCTTGAGAATGCTATCCTTATCCTTCATGATAATCAGATCTGCCTCGATTTTGAGGGAAACTCCTGACCCGATTGTAAGGCTCGTCTTCTTTCCCTCCTTAACCGAGTAAAACCCTCCCGACTTCATGAGATCTCTCATGAGAGGTTCCGGACCGTCTTCAAGGGAGAATGTGAGAATTGTGTAGCCTTTCCATCGATCCAGGATCGCATGTTTCAACTCATCGGGTATGGTCCCTCCCTGATCGAGGATCACTCTCTCTCCACTCTTGAACTTGGCGAGAGGATACCGGGACATATCGAGAACAATTTCTCCTCCCCCTCCCAGTGGGAGATACATTTTCCCCGACAGGATGAGACTTCCTCCAAGAGCTGAAAGAATATCTTCGAGAAGTCCTCTATAGGCATTCCTGGCCTCAAAGCTCTTTTCCCGGTTTTTCATCTCTTTCAGGTTTGTTTCTCCCCCCGGGACCTCCTTGAGCTTCTCTTTCGCCTTTCCTTTTTTTCTCTTCTCGAGGAGTTTTTCAGGATATGCAAAACCTGATCTGTTTTTCTGTTCAGATACGACGCTCTTGTCAAGAAACGGTTTTTTCACATTCTTCTCAGGCTTCCTCTTTACAATCTCCTTTTTCTTTACTTTTTTCGTCGTTTCTGCCTTTTTCACCTCTTTCACCGGCGAAATCGTATGAGGGGTTTCCTCTGGTACAGCCTTTTTTGCAATAGGAAGAGGTGGGGGAGTGAGTATCTTTTCCCTTCTTTTCACCGCTTCGGGAAGGTAGAGTTTCTGACCGGGATATATTTTGTCCGGGTTGGAGAGGAAGGGATTGAGCTTCACCACCTCACGGATGTACTTCCATCTTCCCCCCTTTAACCTCTTCGATGAAGACGCGATATTCCACAAGGTGTCACCGGATTTCACTTTATATTTTTTTATCGATCCCTTAACCAGTTTCTCCCTGATCACTTTCTTTTTTCCCAGGGTGCCCGCGGTGACAGGAAGCCTTACGTTCTTCCCCTCCCTGATAAATGCGGGATTTGGAATATCGGGGTTTGCATTTTTAAATGCGTCAAGAAATATGCCGAATTCCGCGTTCCTTCCCTCCAGGCGACTGACAAATATTTTCCAGACCGTATCCCCTCTCTTCATCTTATATATTTCAAAATATTTAACTTTTTTACCTTTTTTTTCCGCGATCACTTTTTTCTGGAGATAAATCTTCGGCCTTTCAGCCTCTCCATGTGCCGCCAGTGAAGAGAGCATAAATAGTATAAGGACCATGAACCCCGCAATCCGTCTCCTCACTTTGTGTTCCCCCTAAAATGAATAGCCGGGAAAAGTGCAGATCCCCGCATCCACTCCAATCGTCTTGTACATCTTCGGACTCTTCCACGGCTCATCCAGCAATCCTCCATGAATTGCCCACGCCCGTCCTCTAACTGTTTCAGCAAGCTCTTTCTCCATAAAAGGGGAAGATCCGTCAAGCCGGGACCAGAGGACCCCTCCCTTACGAAATTCTCTATCAATGTATATCATTTTTTCTTTCCCTGAAATGTAATTAAATCCGTATTTCTCATAGAGGATGGCGCTGTAATACCCGAGAGGTTCCAGAAAGAAATACCTGTGACCGAGGCGAGAAAAAAAAGCTTCCCAGGAATTTACGAGACGGCCCATCATGCGGAGACCTTTCCTCACCTGGCCAGGGGCGAGTCCAGCCCGCAAGGCTTTTTCCTCCTCACCCATGTTGCGACGGACAGTTCCGAAATATGTATCCCTCCCCTCCTCATCAAGATCAACGTCGAACCGTTCGGAATCAGGATCGTTCACCACGATGAAAGAGATCTCCATCTGTCCGAAGGAGGTGGTTGAGATATCAAGGAACATTACGGGATCCCTGTCGGATGGATCCCTCCAGAATTCGACCTGGAAAAAGGGCATCTTCCCGGGGGAAATTAACTTGATACTCTTTTCCCCGGACAGGTTCAGGAAACTTTGTCTGTCCACACAATATCTGTCAAAAAGATAATCGGGCACGAGGGATACGAGAAGAGGAATTTTTTCCTTTTCATCCATTTCATTTATGTCGTATGCCGTCACAGGCATCTCATCACCTTATCACGGAGAAACTTTTTATCTTACGCAAGAAGGAAGGGGGTCTCTGAAAATCCTCTTCACTCTTCATACAGAGTTTCCAGAAGCTCCCCATACTTGGAAATTACGATCTTTCTCTTGATCTTCAAAGTGGGGGTCAACTCCCCTGTTTCCTCGGAAAAATCGAGGGGAACAATGACAAAACGTTTGATAGTTTCGTATGAGGGCAGCCGGCCATTTAAGACACTGATCCTCTCCCACATCATTTCGTTCACATCTTTTTCCACAACGAAGCGGGTGTAGTCGTCGTATGTCAATCCCTGGTCTGAAGCCCACTGCTCCACCTCTTCTCTGTTGAGGGTGAGCAGTGCGGTGAGATATTTTTTCCTGTCCCCGTACACAAAAGCGTGGGAAACAAAGCGGTCTGTCTTGAGCATGTTTTCAATGTTCGCGGGAGGGATGTTCTTTCCCCCGGAAGTAACAATGATATCCTTCTTCCTGTCGGTGATTGTGAGGAAACCTTCATCGTCTAAATTACCTATATCACCTGTCTTCAACCAGCCATCAGCAGTTTTTGCATCCCCAGTGGCAATAGGATCATTAAGATATTCCTTGAACACGTTCTTTCCTCCGATGAGAATCTCCCCATCATCCGCAATCCTTATGGACACTCCCGGAAGGGGGAGACCCACAGTGCCAAATTTGAACCTGTCCACTCTGTTTACCGACGCGACCGTTGATGATTCTGTGAGGCCGTAGCCCTCAAGGATCAGGACATCCATGGCGTGAAAAAATTCTCCAATATCCCTCGCCAGGGGAGATCCCCCAGAGATAAAAAATCTCAGCCTGCGTCCGAGTTTAGCCCTGATCTTACTAAAAACGAGTTTTTTAGCTATCCCGAACTTCAGCGTGAGTACAAGCATGAAGTCTCCCCAATCCTGCTTTGTTAGTAAGATTTAAAGATCATCTTTATCTTTGGATGAGATGCTCATCTCTATATG
>CAZPLX010000013.1:0-14925 GCA_964587345.1 uncultured bacterium | reverse complement strand
ACAGGTGCATAATTTCCCATGCGGTTCTCGAGGGGAAACCGGTGAACTGTACGGGAGGATGTGCAAAACTCTCTCCCGACCCTTCGAGCTTCTGTTCCGCTCATTCTGATAATTTTATCGTTGTCCCCGTGACAGTGAAAGGTTCTGTGAAAGGGGCAATCTTTGTAGACAATATGTTCCGGAACAAGAGGCTTACGGAAGAGGACATCCATCTCCTCACCATGTTTGCCTCCGAGGCAGGTCTTGCCCTGGAGAACTCTGAGCTTTATGAAAACCTCGAACATGCCCTTGGTGATCTCCAGAAGACCCAGGACAGGCTGATCCAGAGTGAAAAATTTGCCGCCCTCGGCCAGATGAGCGCTCAACTTGCCCACGAGATCAAGAATCCCCTAACCGTGATCGGAGGATTCGCATCGAGGATGCTCAAGAAGATCGGTGAATCGAAGGGGGAGATGAAAAAGCAGTCCCTTACGAATTACGCGTGGGTAATTAGAAAAGAGGTAAAACGGTTGGAGAGGATCATTTCCCAAACTCTTTATTTCAGTGGAGAGAAGAAGCCTTCATTTTCCATGGTGAACGTGAAGGCGCTCTTAAGCGAGGTTCTTACCCTCTTTCGGGAGGATTTTTCAGAAGCCGCCATATCGGTGAAAGTTGATTTAAAGACGGGAGATGAATTTATTGAGGCCGATCCCGATCAACTCAGACAGATGATTTGGAATATTATTGCGAATGCCGGACAGGCAATGGAGGGAAAGGGGGGAGTCCTCACGGTGGCATCCAGGGAAATATCCCATCCCTTCGAGGGTGTTGAACTCCTCTTTTCCGATACGGGGGGAGGAATACCTCAAAACATTGTGGGTAACATATTCAACCCCTTCTTTACTACCAGACCCAGCGGAACAGGCCTTGGCCTCCCTATTGTGCATACGATTGTGAACAGGCATGGTGGCCGTATCAGTCTTGATAACAGGGAGGGAGAGGGCGTAACCTTTCAAATATTCCTCCCATTCCGGCCGGCCGAGATTCTGGAAATGAGGGAAAAAAGAGAAATATTCAGAGGTGGAATAAATGGATTCAAGGATGAAGGAGATATCCTCTAGTGTGGAGGATGGATGCCGGATAGGGGAGGAAGATGCCCGCTACCTCTTCCAAAAAGGGGACATTTATACCCTGGGCGAACTGGCTTCACATGTAAATGAACAGAAGAATGGGAAAAATGCCTACTTCATCATAAACCGCCACATCAATCCCACAAATATCTGCGTGAACCGCTGTAAATTCTGCGCCTTCAGCAAGGATGAAGATGATCCTGATGCCTATCAGATGACTCTGGAGGAAGTGATTCAGAGGACGAAAGAGGCCGCACGACAGGGGTCCACGGAGATCCACCTCGTAGGAGGGCTCCATCCAACCTGGCCATTTGACCATTATTTGGAGATGATAAAGGCCATCAAAGCGGCTGCCCCGGGGATCCACGTGCAGGCCTTTACCGCCGTGGAGGTCGATTATCTGGCAAAAATTTCCGACCTTGGCCTCGAGGAGGTTTTTTTGAGACTGATGGAAGCTGGACTTGGAAGTCTTCCCGGGGGAGGCGCCGAGATATTCGCTCCTTCTGTTCGCGACCGCATATGCCCCGAAAAGATCTCCGGCGAGAGGTGGCTCGAAATAATGAGTATTGCCCACGCCATGGGACTCAAGAGCAATGCCACAATGCTCTATGGTCACGTGGAGAATATCTCCCAGAGAGTAGATCACCTCGAACATTTGAGAAGGCTTCAGGATGAGACGGGAGGGTTCCAGTCCTTTATACCCCTGGCATTTCATCCAAAAAACACGGAAATATCGAAGGGGAATACGTCGGCCCTCGATGACTTGAAAACCCTTGCTATAGCAAGAATATATCTGGATAATTTTGATCATATCAAGGCCTTCTGGATCATGCTTGGAGAGAAGATCGCCCAGCTATCACTCCTTTTCGGGGTGGACGATCTTGATGGTACGGTCGTAGAGGAGAAAATTACCCACGCTGCGGGGGCAATAACTTCCGAGGAACTTTCAGTTGAAAATCTCATATCCATGATAAAGCAGGTGGGAAAGATCCCTGTTCAGAGGGACACTCTCTATCACACAATCAGGGTATGGAATTGACAGATCGAATCCTGTCAAAAACGGCTGAAGGGAGGAGGATAAGCGACAGCGAATGGCTCCGTCTTTTTGATGAGGCATCTCTTTACGATCTCGGACGGTGTGCCCATGAAATCCGCATGAAACGGGCTCCCGCTGATACGGTAACCTTTATCCTGGACAGGAACATTAATTATACGAATATCTGCGTCTCCGGGTGTGCTTTCTGCGCATTTTTCAAGAGGGAGGAATCTGAGGAGGGATACACCCTTTCCTACGGGGAGATCGTGGATAAGGTTGAGGAGGCGAAGTCTCTCGGTGCTACTCAGGTTCTCCTCCAGGGAGGGCTTCACCCCCACCTCGGCCTCGATTATTATACGGGGATGCTCAAGGCCATCAAGGAGTGCGGCAAAATCAATGTCCACGGGTTTTCCCCTCCCGAAATATTCCATATTTCCCGTCAGGAGGGACTTCCCCTTCGAGATACCCTTGCAACATTGAAAAACGCGGGCCTTGATTCAATACCCGGGGGAGGGGCAGAAATTCTGGATGACAGGATACGCGAGCTGATCAGTCCACATAAGATCAATGCGGACACATGGATCGGGGTGATGAGAGAGGCCCACTCACAGGGAATACCCTCTACGGCCACGATGATGTTCGGAACGCTGGAGGATAAAACCCACATTCTGAACCATCTCAGGCTGGTGAGAAACCTTCAGGATGAAACAGGTGGGTTCACAGCTTTTATCCCCTGGTGTTTCCAGCCGGGTCATACAGCCCTTCTCCTTTCTTCAGAATTTCATGGAAGAAAAGATCAGCCTGGAAGAGGGGTTCCCGGTTACTTAAGACTTCTCGCTCTGTCGAGGCTTTACCTAGATAATTTCACAAACATTCAGGTTTCGTGGGTCACCATGGGTGTCAAGGTTGCTCAGGTGTCCCTCCATTTCGGGGCCAACGATTTTGGTTCGCTTATGATCGAAGAGAATGTGGTAAAAGCTGCCGGTATTGAGTACCGCCTCGACATAAATGAGATCGTAGGAGCCATTTACGGGGCTGGCTTCAAAGCGGCCGTGAGAAATACGGGATATTCACTTCTTTACTACTGTTGAAACAGAACTTTGTTGTGGATGAACAGGGAATTCTGAACAGATAGGAGGGAATGTGCGCTTTTTCGATAGGCTGAAAATACGGGTATTTTTCCCCATTTTCATTGTTACGGGGCTTGCGATCTTCTTCGGGATGGGGTGGCTTTATTACGTTGAAAGATCCCAGATTTTTGACATGGTCAAAAAGGAGACTTCTCTGGTTACCGAAGTTGTGAATGCGAGTATCCGGGAGGAAATGACCGGACACCGCATAGAAGAGATACAGACAAGTCTGAGTCATATTGAAAGGAAGGCCGGCTTGAGAGGGATTACGATTGTTAATGGTGGTGGATCGGTCGTTTTCACATCGAGAAAGAAATCTATGGGAAAGGTGTTTCCGAAGACTGATATAACGTGCACTGTGTGTCACAGCAAGAGGGTACCCATGGAAAGGGCGACGATCACATTAAAGGATTCAAAGGGGAACAGGGTATTTAGGGCACTCCGTTCGATCGGGAACGATCCAGAATGCAGATCGTGTCATGGAAACAGGAAAAAAGTCCTCGGGACTCTTTTCGTAGACCAGAATATGGGTCGTGCGATGGTCGAACTCAAGGGTGTGAGGCAGACGCTTCTCTCGATAGGCATCGTCTCCCTCTTCCTGGTGAGCTGCTGCATATTCCTCATTATTGAAACAGGGGTGTTGAGGCCGGTCTATTCGTTGATGGAAGGAGTGAGGCGCCTCGCGTTGGGAAAATTCGATTCAGAAGTTCACACATCTTCCAGGGGTGAAATGAAGGAGTTGCTCGGGGCCTTCAACGACATGGTGAAGAGTGTGAAAAATAGCATAGATAAGGTCGAAGAAAAAAACTCAGAACTTTCCACGCTCATATCAATGAATGAGAAGGTTATGAAGAGCGCCGACCTGGAGGAAGTGAGTATGAATGCCCTTTCAACGATAGAAGAGGGGATTTCCCAGATCGGTTACTCTCTCCTCATGTGTGGAAGTAAGGAAGAGGGGAAGGTGCACTTCTTCCTCTTTCCCGCGGGGGAAAAGGAGGTTATGAAAAAATATTTTTCCCTGAAAGATGTACATGAGTACCGGGAATTCATCAATCCTGAGCATGTGCAGAATTGGGCATCAGGCACCTTGACAACTCTTCTGGCCACCGACGGGGGAAGCGGAATAGTCCTTCCTCTTAAGGGAGATGACCCCGCTTTGGGCCTCCTCTACGTGAGGAAAGAGGATAAGAATCAGTTTAGCCGGAGAGAGTCAACTCTCCTTTCCTCGATGGGGACCCATATATCGGTGGCCCTGGAAAATAGAAAAATGTTATCCCGTGTTATAGAGGAAGCTTCCAAGGAGGAACGGAGAGAAGGGAAAAAACGGGGATGAATCTTCGTAACTGAAGCTTCAGGGTGTCTGTACATCATGTTTGACAGTGACCAGATAACTCTAATTTGATAGGTTAGGGAATCAACCATCGGTAGGAGCGAGAATGCTGAACATGAAATTTATAAGAGAGAACGAAGATACCGTGAGAAGGTCCCTGAGTGCCAGAAAAATGGACATGGAGCTCACGCCTCTTCTTGAACTCGATCGGCGGAAAAGGGAAATTGTCGCGGCAGTGGAGAAAAAAAGAGCACTGAGAAACAGCGAATCGAAGGAAATTGCCTTGATGAAAAGAGGTGAGGGCGACCCCCTATCCCTCGAAGAAAAGATGAAAGCCCTTTCCTCTCTGTCGGGAGCGATCAAATCTCTCGAGGAAGAACTCTCTGCTGTGGAAGATACATTGAGCAGCTTTGTTCTCAGGGTACCTAATATCCCTCACGAGAGTGTTCCTGAGGGAGGTGACGAAAGGGACAATGAGGAAATACGCTCCTTTGGAGATCTCCCCGAATTTTCTTTCTCCGTGAAGGACCATGTGGAGATTGGAGAGAAGTTGAAAATTCTGGATTTTGAGAGAGGGGCTAAAATTTCTGGGTCACGCTTCTGCCTCTACAGGGGGATGGGGGCTCTCATGGAACGAGCTCTCATCAACTTCATGCTCGATCTTCACACGGAGAAACATGGCTACACTGAATATCTCCCTCCATTCATGGCGAACCGGAGAAGTTTTTTTGGGACCGGCCAGCTTCCAAAGTTTGAAGATGACCTCTTCGCTGTAGCAGATACCGATTACTATCTCGTGCCTACCGCTGAGGTGCCCTTGACAAACGTGGTGAGGGAGGAAATCCTCGATGAGGAGACCCTTCCCATGAAACTCACCGCCTATACTCCCTGTTTTAGGAAGGAGGCTGGGTCATATGGGAAAGATGTAAGGGGCATAATCAGGCAACACCAGTTCAATAAGGTTGAACTGGTAAAAATATCAACCCCGGAGCGGTCGTGGGAAGAACTCGAACTACTCACGAAAGACGCGGAGGAGGTTCTCCAGCTCCTCGGACTCCCTTACAGGGTGGTGACCCTCTGTACAGGTGATCTTGGTTTTTCTGCCGCGAAAACATACGATCTGGAGGTATGGGTCCCTTCGCAGAGGACATTCAGAGAAATATCTTCCTGTAGCAACTTTACCGATTTTCAGGCAAGGCGGGCAAAGATCAGGTACAGAAGCGGAGAGTCAAAAAAAGTTCGCTACTGCCACACTCTCAACGGGTCAGGCCTCGCAGTGGGGAGAACTGTCGTGGCAATCCTCGAGAACAACCAGAGGGAAGACGGTTCTGTCATGATCCCCGAGATTCTCCGCCCCTATATGGGCAACGCCGAGACTATAGAGGCCAGGTAAAACCCGCAACGATCCCTTCACAGAATAATACTCGAACCAGGTTGGTGTGTTTCAATAAAAGGCGTTTCAATTGACCACGTTTCGACAAAGGATGTTTCATGAAAACCGCATTTTTTGAAACTCGCTTCATTTGAAACTTGAGACTGCTTAAGTTGAAACGGGCTATATCAATCGGGACATCTTATCTTTCCCGGTTTCCGCTCCCCCTGAAGGATATTTAAAACTTCCAGATAAAGCGAAGTGTTGTCCTCGTTCCTTCCGGCCTGTTTTCCGCACTTGTTTCGAAGGCTGTCTTCAGGCCGATCACGAGCTTGCCGGGAGGGGACCAGAAGATGGCCGGCCCCACCGCAAACACCTGCTCTTCCGAATCAGGTATGGTAGCCCCGTTTTTTTCAGACTCACTGAACTGTTTTAAGTAGTAGCCCGCTATCGCTAGACGAAGATCTTTTACAACCTCGTACTCGAGAGAGTAATTAAAGTGAAATGCCTGCCCCGGTTTGACCTTCGTATCGTCGTTTTCACCATTGTACGTGTAGTGAAGGCGCCAGCTGGTAGAAAGTTTCGGAGTGAAAAAGAGAGTGAAGGCATAATAGGGTTCGATGGTCCATATATTGGAACCGGGGTTGAGAGTAAAACTTTTACTGTATGACCCCGCGGGAACTGTGACGTCAAGCTCGAAGCGGTGGAGATAAGGCATTCCGAAAAGCTTATGGTTAAACCATTGGATGAAAGGCCCGATAACTGGATCACCAAAATGATTCGGGTTTGACGTGAGAAATGCGCCGTTGGTATTTATGGTGACCACTGGTTCGATGAAGTCCAATCCGAAGAAACCACCAACTATCTGGTGCTTCGATACCCAGATCAGCTGGTTGAAGGCGAGAAGAAGATCGAGTTTTTCTCCCGGAAATATCTCATCTCCATTCCCATTTGTAAATGTAGAGGCTTCATATGCCTGAATATACTCAAAAAGGTAGAGGCCAGGCCCGGGCGGCTGATCAAGGACATTGGTGAGGCCGAAATTAAGTGGCGGCAGCTGATACCCGAACCCGATTGCCGCGGGTAAGGTTATTACGATTGATAGAAACAGGATAAGACATTTTTTCCTCATTGCTCCCCCCTCCGGAACGTTTCAGAAAAGCATTCTATGTTTCCCCTTCCCTGTCAAGGGGTAAGTGAATCGATTAATGCCAAGGAAATAAAAAGAAGGCCGGCCCCCTGTGGGGGCCGGCAGTGTTGGAGGTTGCAAGAACCATGTGTGAGGAGGAGGGGTTAACTACTGTATCGGCATGGAAAGGGATAAACTTAAGTAAAAGAAAATTTTTTTAAATAAACGTGTTTTAAGGCCTCGACTCCTCATACACGACTTTAATGATTCCCGCGACGGGCATGGCGAATACGATTCCCCAGAACCCGTAAAGCGCTCCGCCGCAAATGATCGAAAAGATGATGATTCCTGGATGTAATTTCACATGTCTCCCCGTGAGAATGGGGGTCAAGAGATTGCTCTCGATGGAACTCACGACGATGATGAGAATTACGACCGATACGCTTGTTTTCACATAAGCGGCTGTTCCCACTGAAACGAGAAGACCCGGTATGATTCCTGCGAGTGCTCCGTAGTAGGGGATAAAGGAAGCGACACCTGTAAAGAGGGCGATAAAACCGGCATGGGGAATCCCTATAAGTGTTGTTCCGATGAGGGTGATGAGGGTGACAGCGAATGAGACGAGGAGCCTCCCTTTGAAAAATCCTTTGAGCACACCGTCGATCTTCTTGAGGAGGACCATGTGTTCTTCAATCTTCTCCTCCCCGAAGAATTTCCTTACAGCCTCAATTGCGCTGTCCCTGTTCATGAGGAGGGAAAAGGAGAAGATGAACACGATGAATATGTAAACGCTCTGTGATGCTGTTGCCACAGCCCCGGCAAGAAACTTCTTGAGGGATGTGGCGACGTACACGTCGAGGTCTTTCACCGCGTTGAAGAGCCACACATATTTTTCCCCTAGCCTTGCAGTGACATCCTTTCCCTTTTCTATGTAAAGAGGTAAGTCTTTCACGAAATCCTGTGCTTGGGCGTAGATGTAGGTTCCGAATTTTACACCGCCCGTAACAAGGAGGAGGGTGAGGAACACATAGATGAGGACAACTACAACTTTCCTGTTCATCTTCCTCCTTTCCATTTTTTGCACGAGGGGGTCGAGAAGATAGGCGATGAGGAATGATAATATTGATGAGATGCCCAAAGCTTTTGCCTTGGTGAAAATAAGTACCCCGAGGAGGGCACAGAGGAGTATAAAATGTTTTTTTCTCATCGTCTAAGACTGGTCTTTAAAGAATCACAGACCCACACTTTGGACAGGAAGATGAATCTTCCGAAACAGCTGTCTTGCATGAAGGGCATTTTTTCCTGGGATGCCAGGGGCCGTATACAAAAATAGCTGTTCCAATGGCTATCACGACAAGGGTCATGATCTTTAAAGTAGTTTCGTTCACACGTCTCCTCCCTCTGTTCCCTCCCTTCCAGGTGCCAACATCCTTCCACGTTCTTTGTAACAGATTATACCTTGGGAACGGAGAAAGATGAATTTTGTTAAGATAGAACGTGATTAAATTCCCGAAAGGAGAGTGACAATGTCACAGGAACTTCCCGAAATAGGAAAAATTTCGCCCGATATATTTTCCACGATTATTCTTCCCCATCTTGGATACAAAAGAGAAGAGGTCCTGGTCCCTCCCATGCATGGTGTGGATGTGGGAGTAATCGACATCGGCGGAGGGAGGGTAATGGCCACGACGACCGACCCCGTGTTTATCGTTCCAGAATATGGTTTCGAAAGGTCCGCGTGGTTTGCCGTTCACATCCTCGCCTCCGATGCGGCCACGTCCGGCCTTCCTCCTACCTACATGACCATCGATCTCAATCTTCCCCTCTCTATGACAAAGGGAGAGTTTGAAGAGATGTGGATGAAGATACATTCGGAATGCGAACAGTTGGGGATCAGCGTCGTGTCGGGCCACACGGGACGATATCAGGGGTGTGGCTACCCGATGGTAGGGGGTGCCACGGTTATGAGCGTGGGCCCGAAAGAAAAGTACATTACCCCCCGGGACGGGCGTATGGGCGATCAGGTGATCGTTACCAAAGGTGCTGCCATCGAGGCATCAGGTCTCTTCGCGGTAACCTTTCCAAAGAAAATATCTTCAGCCTACGGGGAGCCTTTTGCGAAGGAGAGCGAGGATCTTTTCTACGAAATGAGTGTTGTAGAGGACGCGATGACTGCCGTGGAAGCAGGGGTGAGGGATGACGGAGTTACCACAATGCACGATGCGACGGAATGCGGTGTGTATGGGGGGCTTTTCGAAGTGTCCCACGCATCCGGTTTGGGGATGGTGATCCATAAGGAGGAGATTATCGTTCAGGAGAGGGTACAGAAAATATGTGACCTCTTCTCGATCGACCCCTATTCCTCTATCAGCGAGGGGACCCTGATTATTACAGTGAGGCCCCATAAATCGCAGGAGGTCCTTTCCCGGCTTTCGGAAAGGGGAATTATCGCCTCTATAGTGGGTGAAATGGTTCCTGTAGAAAAAGGTATTTCCGTCGTGGAAGGAGGAGAGGAGAGCCGGCTCGATCATCCGAGAGTCGATCCTTTCTGGGAAGCATTCGGGAGGGAACTCGCAGGGGAAGAAAAGTGAGAAAGGGAGAAAAGCAGGGAAATCTTCCTGCTTCCTGGTCCCTCTACGTGATCACCGATCGAGGAAGCGCGAAAGGGAGGTCACACGAATTTGTCGCGATGGAGGCTCTAAGGGGGGGTGCCGACGCAATCCAGTTAAGGGACAAGCATGCCTCACCGCGCTCCCTTCTGTTACAGGCGTTAAAGGTCAGGAGTGTGACGGAAAAAGAGGGCAAACCGCTCCTCATAAACGACAGGATCGATATAGCCCTTGCCGCAAAAGCGGAAGGGGCCCATATAGGTTTTGATGATTTTGACTATACCCGTGCAAGAAAAATCGTGAGGCCCCCTTTTATTCTCGGAATGTCTGCCGGATCAGTCAAGGAACTGAGAGAAGCAGTAATGGGAAATCCCGATTATATCGGTGTAGGTCCGATCTTCGAGGCGAGGGAGACGAAAGCCGATGCAGGGGACCCGGTGGGCCTGGAATTTATCGAGGTAGCACGGAGCATGACAGATATTCCCCTCATCGCCATCGGGGGGATTGATCATGGAAATGCCCCCTCTGTGATACGAGCGGGAGCCCTTGGAATAGCCGTAATCTCCTCTGTTGTGGGGGCAGATGATATCTCACAGAGCGCAAGGCGCCTGAAAGAATGTGTCGAAGAAGCCAGGGCGAAGTATCATTAATCGGGTTAGCTGGGAACGGGAGACTAAATATGGATACCGTGTGAGTTCCGGGTTCCTGATTCCTGGTTCCTAATTAAATTCGAAATACGAAGCAGGAAACTCTAAACTGATCTATTTTTGAATCTTCTCATGGCATGTGGACATCTTTTCAGGTGAGAAGTTTATTCCATAATTCTGGTGGTATAATTTCAAAATATTACAATAAAGAGGGGGAAACCATGAAAGGAACGAAAAAGATTATTGAAATCCTCAACGACCTGCTCGCAGACGAGTTGACTGCGATAAGCCAGTACTTTCTCCATGCAGAGATGTGCGGTGACTGGGGTTACGGGAAACTGTATGCTTCGGTGAAGGAACGGTCCATGACAGAGATGAAGCACGCGGAAAAACTCCTCGAGAGGATCCTCTTTCTTGATGGGAAACCTGTAATGAATAAACTGAAAAAGATGTCTGTGGGGAATGATGTATTGACCCAGTTCAAATATGATCTATCGGCAGAACTAGGGGCAAGGAAAGCCTACAACGCTGCAATCAAGGAAGCGGCGAAGGGTGGGGACAGTGGTACAAAAGTGATTCTCGAAGCGATTCTCCAGGATGAGGAGGGTCACATCGATTGGCTGGAGGTTCAGCTCGGCCAGGTGAAACAGATCGGGCTCCAGAACTACCTCGCCGCGCAGATCACCGGTGAATAATGAGCGGGGAGATCTGAGGACAGAAACGGTCAGAGATATTTGAGGAAGAGCGGGAATAGGCGTAATAGGGACTTCGAATTCTGGGGGTGAGGTAAACCTGGCTATATATGCCTCTCCCCGAATTCTCGAGGACGGTACTCTTGTCTTCGGGATGACTGAGGGAAAAACCTACGATAATCTAAAAGAGAATTCTCATGCTTCTTACCTTTTTATGCTTTCGGGGGAGGGATATAGAGGCGCTAGACTGAAGCTCCTTCTTCTGGAGATTCTCGATTCTGGAGAAATCCTCGAGGGGGTGAAAAGAAATTTGTCATCTCTTTGCGGGGAAGGTGAGGGGGTGAACCTCAAGTATGTGGCCCGCTTCAGTGTAGAAGGCCAGAAAGGCCTCCTGTAATCTTCTTCCTTTTTTCCTCTTAGGATCTTTAACCAAAAGGAGAGTGGAATGGATGTGCAATACCCCTACACCCATGAATTAAAGGTTCGCTTCCGTGACGTTGATATGATGGGACATGTGAACAACTCTGTCTACCTTACCTATCTCGAGGAGGCGCGAACCGGTTTCTGGGAATTCCTTTTCAGGGAAAAAAAGGAATTCTGGAAGATAAACTTTATTCTCGCATCAATTTCGATCGATTACCGTGCTCCCGCTTTTTACAGGGATCAAATTGAGATATGTATTCGCCTCAAAGGGCTCGGGACGAAAAGCTTTTCATTCAACTATCTGATCATGAAAAAAGATTCCGGTGATCTTGTCGCTGAAGCGGAATCAGTGATGGTGATGTATGAGTATGAGAAAAATGAAACCTACCCCATTCCCCAGGGTATGAGAGATATCTTCCTTTCAAAAGGCCAATAACAGATCAGTTCAGAGTTCAGAACAGACAAAGTTCCGGTTTACATCGGACGTAGGACGTCCGACACCCATCACACATTTATCGTTCCCAGATCCCAGTTTTCAGTCAAAATTTATTCGGCCTTCTGGGTTTATTCTGAATCTGCGAATTCGGAATTCAGAATTAGGAATTCCTAGGTTATGGTACATTATTTAAAAAAGATGGGAGAGAAAGGGTGTGTTTAGGAAATTCTTGAAAAAGAAAACCTTAACCGGTCTTGCAAGGACATGTGGGTGAGCGGCTAAAGTTGATCCGGCGGTCCTGTCGGATTTGCTCGGTTCGATCCCCAGAGGGTCGGACAATTCCCTCCTCGTCGGATATGGTGGGTCAGATGACGCGGCTGTATATCAGATCGATCAGGGAAGAGCGATAGTCAGTACAGTTGACTTCATCACCCCCCCGGTCGATGACCCTTTCTGGTTTGGACAGATCGGAGCGGCAAACGCCCTATCGGATGTGTACGCCATGGGAGGAACGCCTCTCTTTGCATTGAATCTGGTAATGTTTCCTATGAAAGAACTTGGAAAAGAGATTCTCAAGGAGATTCTCCGGGGAGCCGCGGAGAAGGTGAGGGAAGCAGGCGCTGTGCTCGGGGGGGGGCACTCGGTAGATGACCTGGAGCCAAAGTTCGGCCTCGCTGTAACGGGAATTGTGGGTGTCGACGATTATCTCAGAAATGGAGGTGCTCTTCCGGGAGACAGACTCATCCTCACCAAGCCTCTCGGCACGGGAGTTCTCTTCAACGGGGTAAAGTCGGGAAGGTTGGCCTATGGTGAGGTGGAAAAGATACTGCCACATGTTGCAATGTTGAACGACCGGGCTCTTGCCATTCTCCGGTCACATGGTGTCCGGGCACTGACTGATGTTACCGGTTTCGGGATAGGGGGGCATATACTCGAAGTAGCAAAAGAGAGCCACGTTTCCGTGAAACTCTATCAGAGCAAACTTCCCCTTCATCCTCATGTCCTTTCCCTGTACCAGATGGGGGAAACCACCGGGAGCAACGGCCCGAACAGGAAAAATCTCGAGGGGTCTATACAGATAGAATCAGCAATCTCATTCGCGGAAGAGGAGATCCTATTCGATCCACAGACATCGGGAGGACTCCTCGGGGCCGTCCCCCCGGAAGAGGCCGAAAAGGCGGTTGACGAATTGCGGGACGAAGGATACCAGGGGAGCTCTATTGTGGGAGAAGTAGTGGAGAAAGATGACTGTTATCTCATCGTCGAGTGATTATGAGGGAGAGGAACGTTCTTGCCATAGGAGTTGACACGGGGGGAACATTCACCGATTTTGTGACGATCGAAGAGGGTGTTGTAAATACATACAAATGCCTCTCCACTCCCGGAAATCCCGCGGAAGCTTTTCTTGCAGGTCTCAAGAAAATCTCTCCCGGAAGAGTGCGAAACATTGTCCACGGGTCAACTGTCGCGACAAATGCTGTTCTCGAAAGAAAGGGTGCGAAGACGGCCCTTATCACCAATAGAGGGTTTGAGGATCTGATAGAGATTGGGAGGCAGAACAGAGACCGCCTGTATGACCTGAAATATGTGAAGAAGCGTCCCCTGCTCCCTGAAAATTTGCGTTACGGGATCAGGGGGCGCCTTCTCTATACGGGGGAAGTACTCGAAGAGATCGATGAGGATGAGATAAGAGAGGTAGTGAAAAATATTGTAGAAGAAGGGGGAGAATCGGTAGCAGTCTCTCTTCTCTTCTCTTTTACCAATTCTTGCCATGAAGATCTGGTGGAAGCAGTGTGTGAAAAAGCAGGGATTTCCGTGTCGTCTTCGAACAGGATTCTTCCTGAGTTCAGGGAGTATGAGCGGACAACGACGACGGTTCTCAACGCATACGTTTCTCCCATAATGAAGAAGTACATATCCACTCTCTCTTCTTCCCTCAATAATGAGGATAAGGTTCGCATCATGCAGTCCAACGGCGGCTCCATATCGAGGGAGAGGGCCGCGAAAGAGTCGATCCGCACAGTTCTTTCGGGTCCCGCGGGGGGAGTTGTAGGCGCGGCTCTCGTGGGGAAAGCGGCCGGGTATGACCGACTCATCACCTTTGACATGGGAGGAACATCGACAGATGTATCCCTTGTAGAGGGAGAAATTTCCCTCACAACGGAATCTGAGATCTCCGGTTGGCCCGTGAAGGTTCCCATGATCGATATTCACACGGTGGGAGCGGGAGGAGGCTCGATTGCGAGGATAGATGGTGGAGGATCCCTCAGGGTGGGTCCGGAGAGTGCGGGGGCTGACCCGGGCCCCGTCTGTTACGGGAAGGGAGAGAAAATCACGGTGACGGATGCGAATCTTTTTCTCGGTAGACTTCTCCCCTGTCACTTTCTTGGCGGCGAAATGGAACTTGATGCGAAGAGGCTTGAACCCTTTCTCAAGGTCATGGCGGAAAAGGGGGGGATATCTCCCGTGGAGATGGCACTGGGTGTGGTCGAAGTGGCGAATGGAACCATGGAGAAAGCAATCCGCCTTATTTCTCTCGAGAGAGGATACGATCCCCATGAGTTTACCCTTGTCTCCTTTGGAGGGGCTGGTGGCCTCCACGCAATTTCCCTTGCGGAACTTCTCTCGATACCGAGAGTCCTGATTCCGGAAGATCCGGGGCTTCTTTCCGCCTACGGAATGCTCTTGACCGATGTGGTAAAAGATTATTCCTTAACAGTTATGGAAAGAGAGGGGGAGGGGGACCCGCTCTACCTGGAAGGTCTTTTCTCTCCCCTCCTTGACCGGGGGAGAGAAGAACTTCTCGAGGAGGGAATTGAAGAAGAGCGGATCTTTCTGGAACGGAGCCTGGATATGAGGTACGAGGGGCAATCCCACGAAATAAATATCCCGTTCAGCCGTGAGTATAGAAAAATTTTTCACAGATATCATGAGAGAAAATATGGTTACACACATAGGGAGAGGACTGTTGAAGTGGTAAATATTCGGGTTAGAGCCCGGGGAATTTTCCGT
>CAZPLX010000012.1:0-14943 GCA_964587345.1 uncultured bacterium | reverse complement strand
ATACCTGCTTTCGGGTGGACGAGCGCGCTGGCATTGATCGACAGGAGGTCTCCCTGAACCCTGTCACTGGACACCTCGGTCCCTGCGCCGCCCCCTTGAACCGCAAGCTTGTCGTCTTCAGAGATAAAAACAATACCAGGCTGCTCTATCTTTTCCACAGCTGTTTTTTTCACTCTCTCGTTGTCCACGAGGCGGTCTGCCTCCTCCACGGCAAGGAGCTCCTTCGCGTCGGAAACGGTCACTTTCTTCCTTTTTCCCCGTTTTGGGAAGAAGTTTCCAAGCATCTCACGGATGCCTTCATCCATTTCTCCCCCTCCGCCCATCCCCATGATGTCGATCACTGGAACCTGGGATTCCCTCACCTCGATCTCCACCAGTCGATCATTCAACTTCCCCTCGTTCAGCAATTTTTTCAGTCTTTCCCTTGTCTTTCCTTCGCTTCCAGGATCATCCCCCTCCGCTTTCACGGAACTTCCCGGGAGGAGAAGATCGAGAATCCGGTCATTGGCGGCTATTCTTGCCTTCTCTTTGACTTTTTCCCTCTCCTCTTTTTGCACCATATTGACGGCAATGTGGGCAAGGTCCCTGACAATAGCCTCTACGTCCCTCCCCACATACCCCACTTCGGTAAACTTCGACGCTTCAACTTTCAGGAAGGGGGCCCCTGCGAGACGGGCAAGTCTCCTCGCGATCTCTGTCTTTCCCACACCTGTAGGACCAATCATGATGATGTTCTTCGGAGCAATCTCATCCCGAAGATTCTCAGGGACCTGCTGCCTCCGCCACCTGTTTCTCAGCGCAATGGCCACAGCTTTCTTCGCCTCCCCCTGTCCCACGATGTAGCGGTCGAGCATCTCCACTATCTGTCTCGGTGTGAGATACTTTTCGTTGAAATCTCTGGGCACCGTCACACCTCCTCTACAGTGATAGAATCGTTTGTGTATATACAGATCTCTGATGCTATTGTGAGGGCCTGGAGGGCAATTTCCCCTGCAGACATCTTTGTGTTCTTCATCAGGGCGCGTCCCGCAGCAAGGGCATAGGAACCTCCCGACCCTATCCCCGCGAGGCCGTCATCGGGTTCCAGAACATCCCCGGCACCCGAAATGAGAAAAAGATGCTCTTTATCCACTGCGATCATCAGGGCTTCGAGGCGCCTTAACACCTTGTCCGTCCTCCACTCTTTCGCCATTTCAACAGCTGCCCGGGTGAGATTTCCGCTGTATTCCTGAAGTTTGGTTTCCAACCGTTCATAGAGTGTGATGGCATCTGCCGTTGCCCCTGCAAACCCCACGACCACATCCCCATTATAGATTCTCCGGACTTTCTTCGCTCCCTGTTTCATAACCGTGTTCCCCAGGGTAACCTGGCCGTCACCCGCGACTGCAGTGGTCCCCTCCCTTCTCACTGCGATCACCGTAGTTCCTCTCATCTCAATTCCCTTTCCCATCTTTCCTCCTTGCCCTCGGAAAAGCCCTGTCGTATACCTTTGCCAGGTGAACCACGTCGACCTGTGTATAACGCTGAGTCGTAGAGAGGCTCGAGTGGCCGAGCATCTTCTGAATTGATCTCAGATCCGCCCCCGCCCCCAGGAGATGAGTCGCAAAAGTATGCCTGAGAGTATGGGGGCTCACTGGTTTCGTAATCCCCGCGGTAAGAGCTCTCTTGCTGATCATGCGGGCGATGCTTCTCCCGGTAAGCCTGGTTCCCCTGCTGTTGATGAAAAGAGGGTCTCCTGGAGAGCCTTCACTCCCGAAGACCTTTCTCCTCTCGATAAGATATTCTGAAAGAGCCTCACATGCCGCCCTTCCCACTGGAACAATTCGCTCTTTTTCCCCTTTTCCTTTCACCTTCACCAGTGATGGACCTCCCATGAAATCGCCCCCATTAAGAGCTACCAGTTCACCTACCCTTAAGCCCGAGGAGTAGAGGAGCTCCACGATCGCTCGGTCTCTCTTTGAAAGGAGATCCACGGGAGTTTTTGCACTGATCAAGAGCTCCATTTCGTCAACGGAAATGAAGGGTGGAATTTTCTGTTTTAATTTTGGTGTTCTAATTGATGACAGAGGGTTCTCCTCCACATTCTTTTTTTTCATGTGATAACGGTAAAAAGCTCTGAGCGAGGCGAGGCGCCTCGCCACCGTTCCCGCAGAATAACGGTTGTACAGATATGAAATGTAACTTCTCGCCTCTTCCTGGGAGACACTTGTTAACCCGTGTGTTTCCCGGGAGGGACTACCAGATTCCCTATCTAAAAATTTGATAAAATCCCTCAGATCCCCCCTGTACCCCCGGACGGTCTCCGGAGAATAGGCCTTTACATCTTTCAGATAGGAGAAAAATTCATTCACCAGAGGGTCCATCATTTCTCCCCCTTGTAGTAGTGAAAATTCATTAATTAACACATAAAGGATGGTATTTAAAGTATAAATCCTTAAACTCCCTCGCTTTTTCGAGGGAATTTGCCGCCTGGAGCCCCCTCCTTTCCTTTTTCCGGTGAGGGATTCCCGGCACTTTGATAAGGCCGTAATTGGCATTGATGGGCTGAAAATCTTTTCCTGTTTCCGTAGAAATATAGGTAAGGAGCGCGCCTGTCATGGTCTCAACTGGAAATCGGAGAGGTTCTTCCCCCTTCGCTTTCAATGCACCGTTGATACCTGCTACCATGCCTGAGGATATCGACTCAACATACCCTTCCACACCACACAACTGTCCCGCAAAAAGGAGATTTTGATTCTTTACGAATTCCAGCGTAGGGAGGAGAAAAGAGGGGGAATTGATGTAACTGTTCCTGTGAATGCTCCCATATCTCAGGTAGTTGGCACCCCATAAACCCGGGATAAATTTGAGAACCCTTTTCTGTTCTCCATAGGTAAGGCGGGTCTGGAACCCCACGAGGTTGTACATGGTCCCTCCCGCATTTTCCTTCCGTAACTGGACAACTGCAAAGGGTATCTTACCGGTTCTTGGGTCTTCGAGCCCCACAGGGCGCATGGGGCCGAAAAGGAGAGATGCCTTCCCTCTCCGTGCAATTTCCTCTACTGGCATGCATGAATTAAAATAGTGGACATCCTCGAAGGGCCGGGGCGTCACCGAGTCAGCTTCGACCAGCTCATTGAAAAAGGTGTTAAACTCTTCTTCCGTAAGGGGAAAATTCAGGTAGTCCTCTCCCCCACCATATCTGTTGCCGAAATAGCCCTTTCCTATGTCGAGGCTGTCTCCCTCCACAATCGGCGAAATAGCATCGTAAAAATAGAGATTTCCCTCTCCAAGGATCTCAGTTATTCTTCCGGAAAGGGCTTCCGAGGTGAGTGGCCCCGTTGCCACCACGGTAATCTCTCCTTCGGGCAAATCGACCATCTCCTCACGTTTAATCTCTATGTTTTTATGCCGGTACACCAGTTCTGTGACAGCGGTCTGAAAAGCCCACCTATCCACCGCCAGAGCTTTGCCCGCCGGGACGGAAACACGCTTCGCGACTTCGAGAAGATTGGATCCGAATATTTCCAGCTCTTTCTTAAGGAGTCCTTTCCCGTTCCGCTCTTCTATAGACCCCAGGGAATTGCTGCATACAAGTTCGGCAAGGTGGTCGCTTTTGTGGGCAGGGGTTGTCGTGTGGGGCCTCATCTCGTGAAGCACCACTCTCACGCCCCCCGACGCCGCAGCGAGGGCGGCTTCCGATCCCGCAAGGCCGCCTCCCACTACATGGATGATCATTGAAGTTCGGCGGGAGTCTGAGGGAGGTATATTGTGAAAGTTGACCCTTTACCGGGGGAACTTTCCAGTTCAAAGTAGCCGTCATGTATCTGAATGATCCTCGAAGAAACCGCAAGACCCAACCCCGTCCCCCCCTCTTTCGTGGTAAAAAAAGGATCGAAAATTCTCTTTTTTCCCTCTTCGCTTATCCCGGGACCGTCATCTTTTACACCGACAGAACAGTATTTTTTCCCTCCGTTCATTCCCATGGAAACACTCACATCCACACTCCCTCCATCATCCACCGCCTGGTATGCATTTAAGAGGAGGTTCCACATTACCTGCTTCAGTTTTTCCCCATCTCCGATCACTGAATGATCATCCTTCACATCAAGGCCTATGGTAACCTTTTTCCCGTTGTCACACGATATGGTGACACCCCTGATCACTTCCCGGCATAACTCTCCAAGATTCACCGGAGAAAACCCTTTCACGTCAGGACGGGCAAAGGTCAGGAAATCCTTGATCAGGTTATTGAGCCTTATACTCTCTTTCTCTATTATATCGAGGAGCACTCCTTCCGAACTCCCTTTTTCCTCATTTTCCATCAACATCTGGGCGGATCCCGCGATCGATGCAAGGGGGTTACGGATCTCGTGTGCAAGACCTGCAGCAAGTTCTCCTAGCATCCCCATACGATCAGCAAGTTTGATTCTATCTTCCATCTCCTTCACGCTCGTGAGGTCCTGGAAAATAAGGATCATACCCATTTCACTTCCCGTCCCATCCTTCAGGTAAGACATGGAGAATCCGAGAAACATAGACTTCCCGCTCTTCTTTTTGAAGACGTATTCGAGGCGCTTTCCTTTGGCACCCCCCTTTTCTCTCCCAAAATCGAGGCCAGGGAAACTATCCTTCAACTCCCTTCCAAGAATTTCATCCCTCGTGTACCCGAGAATCTTAAGGGCCATCCTGTTCACGAATGTAACCTTCTTGTTCACATCCGTCGTCATAATTCCACTCTCGATGTTTTCGATAATGTTCTGATTGAAATCTTCGAGCTGCTTGATGTCCGTATCCTTTTTTTCAACCTGCATCTTGCTCCTTTTCAATTCATTACCGAGAAAACCGGAGAGTATGCCGCTTAAGATAAAGCCAAAGTCGTGGGCCATGATATGGACAAAAAACTCCTGGAAGTCAATTGAGCGTGTGTAGTCTCCTATGGGAATCGAAAGATTCCCCTTGTACTGGAGATATATGAGGGCCGTGTAGAAGAGGGAAGAGACAATCCCGGCAACAAAGCCTCCTGCCATGTAGAGTTCGAGGCTTCCCAGAATCATGACGATAATATAGAGAAAACTGAAAAAGCTGTCATAGAGTCCAGTGATGTACACGAGGAGAGACACGAAACCCGCGTCCGCCACAACCTGGACGTAGCTTCCCACCTTTGAAAGAAGATCCCCACGAATAAATATCCTGACGAGGATCACGAGCAGATATACGGCAACGCCATAGTAGAGGTACTTGAGAACCTGTATAAGATCGGAAGAGGCAGCACCGAAAAAGATGAATACCGTTGAGATCAGGAGGGCGAAGACAATGATCAGCCTGATGAGGAGTAGGGTCCTCCTGTACCCTTCAGTTCCTGAAAGGGGAATTTTCAACAAGATGGCCCCCTTTTTCCCAAATGAATCAGCCTCCGACTACACCTGCCAGTTTGAATATGGGGAGATACATGGCGATCACAAGACCGCCAATTACGACTCCTAAAAAGATCATGAGCATCGGTTCAAGAAGAGAGGTAAGGGAGGCCACAGCCACGTCCACTTCATCCTCGTAGAAGTCCGCGATTTTCGAAAGCATCTGGTCAAGAGCACCCGTCGCTTCCCCCACAGATATCATCTGGGTTACCATGGGAGGGAAAACTTTCTCCTCCTCCATCGGCTGGGCGATCGTCTTTCCCGCAGAGATGCTCTCCCTCGCGTTGAAGACTCCCCTTTCCACCACCTTGTTCCCCGCAGACCTTGCGACGATTTCCATGCTCTCGAGGATAGGAACCCCCGACGACACCATCGTCCCCAGGGTCCTCGCAAACCTCGCAACAGAGATTTTCAGGATGATGTTCCCCACAATGGGGGCTGTCAGGAGAAACTTATCGATATAAAAGCGCCCTTTTTCATTCCCGTAGATAAACTTGATGAGGAAGACAAGAAAAATAGCACCGATGATGAAGAGGTAAAAATACTTTCTCGTGAAGGCTGAAAAATTGATTACAAATAGAGTTATCGCGGGAAGGGCCTGTCCGAAGTCTGAAAACATTTTCGAAAAAATCGGGATTACGTAGACGAGAAGGACAACGGTCACCACCACCGCAACGGTTATGATCGTGGAGGGGTAGACCATCGCGCTTTTGATCTGTTTTTTAAGTTTAATTGCCTTTTCCAGATAGTTCGCCAACCTGGAGAGGATGGTGTCAAGAATACCTCCCACCTCTCCCGCTTCGACAAGGTTCACAAAAAGATCGTCGAATATCCTCGGGTGCTTCCGTAGAGCATCCGCAAAGGTAGATCCACTCTCCACATCGCTCTTCACTTTCTCGATTACATTCCGGAAGGTCTTGTTCTGCTGCTGGTTCTGAAGGATATCGAGACACTGCACAAGGGGAAGTCCCGCATCAATCATCGTCGCGAATTGCCGTGTAAATATGGCAATATCCTTCTGAGGAACCTTGCGGGAAAAGCCCGGAACTTTGAGCTCGAGAGAAAGGCCTTTGGGTTTAATTTTTATAGGATAGACCTGCTGGCGTCTTAACTGCGCCATCACGAAGGCCTCGTTGGGCGCTTCCATCTCTCCCTGAATAGCCGCCCCTACCTTCGATTTTCCTTCCCAAACAAACTTGGACATGACATCCCCCGTTTATTCCTTTATCTTTGGACCGCTTGCTGTCTCTCAAGCATCTGTCTGAACTCGTCCACCTCCGGTGACCGGCCGATAGCCTCTTCCAGGGAAATTTCCCTCTTCAGGTAAAGTGAGATGAGGGATTGGTTCATTGTCTGCATTCCGTGCTGAGCCTGACCTATCTGCATCTGCCCGTAAATCTGATGTACTTTCTCCTCCCTGATGAGGTTTTTAACCGCCGCGTTTGGAATGAGTACTTCTATGGCAAGGGCCCTCCCAATCCCCGAGGCCCTTGGAATGAGCAGCTGCGAAACGATCCCCTGGAGAACAAAGGAGAGTTGTGCGCGAATCTGGGGTTGCTGATAGGGAGGAAAAACATCGAGTATCCTGTTGATGCTCTGTACAGCCGTATTTGTGTGAAGGGTCGCAAATACAAGATGACCTGTTTCCGCCACAGTGAGTGCGGCCTCAATAGTTTCAAGATCTCTCATCTCCCCTATGAGAGCCACATCGGGGTCCTGCCTGAGAATATATTTCAAGGCTACCTTGAAGCCGTGGGTATCACTCCCCACTTCCCTCTGATTTATGAGACACTTCTTGTGAGGGTGGAGATATTCGATGGGGTCCTCGACGGTGACGATATGTTCCTGCCGTTCACTGTTTATTTTATCGATCATGGCAGCGAGAGTCGTAGATTTTCCTGATCCTGTGGGTCCTGTAACAAGAACGAGCCCTCTCGGCTTTTTGCAAAGCTCTTTTATCACCACGGGGAGTCCCAGTTCTTCGAAGGTGGGAATACGGAAAGGAATCGTCCTGAACGCGCCTCCCACAGCTCCTCTCTGATAGAAGAGATTCCCCCTGAAGCGCGAAAGGCCTTTGACCCCGAAAGAGAGGTCGAGTTCATGCTCTTCCTCAAACCTCTTTTTCTGTGCTTCAGTTAATATGCTGTAGCAAAGGCGCTTTGTTTCCTGGGGATCCAGGGGCTCTGAAGGAAGTTGGGTCAACCGTCCGTCAATCCTGATAGTAGGAGCAATACCTGTTGTTACGTGTAAATCAGACGCGTTCTTCTCGAGCATCGCAGTGAGCAGCTCGTGCATTGTCGCCATGAAATACCCCCTTCTAATCTCTTGCAGTCACTCTGATGACTTCTTCCAGAGTGGTGAGTCCTTCTTTCGCTTTTGTAAGCCCCGCCCTACGGAGAGTCTTCATTCCGCAGCGGATACTCTCTTTTTTCAGTTCCATCGCCGATGCTCCTCTGAGGATCATCTCTTTGATCTCTTCAGTCGCGGGCATAACCTCATAGAGGGCCATCCTTCCGCGGTACCCGATATTCGAGCACTGTTCACATCCTTCTCCCTTGAAAAGAGTGAGGCCGGCTGCCTCTTCTTTCGGCACACAGGCGTCGATCAGGGCTTTCTCGTTCACCTTCACCTCTATCCTGCAGTTTTCACAAATCCTCCTCACAAGACGCTGTGCAAGAACAATGTTAAGGGAAGATGATACGAGGAAAGGTTCCACGCCCATGTTGAGAAGCCTGCTTATGGTGCTGGGTGCGTCGTTCGTGTGGAGTGTGGAGAGGACTAGATGTCCCGTAAGGGCAGCCTTTATGGCTATCTCTGCCGTTTCATAGTCCCTGATCTCTCCCACCATGATAATGTCCGGATCCTGCCTGAGAAAAGACCTTAGGGACGCAGCGAAGGTGAGTCCTATATCCTCCTTCATCTGAACCTGGTTGATTCCCGCAAAACTATATTCAACCGGATCCTCCGCGGTGGAAATGTTGTCCGTTGCCTTGTTCAGTTCTGAAAGAGCTGAGTAGAGTGTTGTAGTTTTTCCTGATCCGGTTGGCCCCGTAACGAGCACCATTCCGAAGGGCTTATTTATCGCATCCTGGAAATCTGCGATCTGCTTCTCTTCAAATCCAAGTTTCGTCATGTCTATCTCGAGGTTCGATTTATCAAGGAGCCTCAAGACGATCTTTTCTCCATAGAGAGTAGGCAATACCGAAACCCTGTAGTCCATCTCCCTCTTTTTCCCGAGCTTGAGTTTGATCCTCCCGTCTTGAGGAAGTCTCCGCTCCGCAATATCCAGGCTGGAAAGGATCTTGATCCTGGAGGCTATGGCGTTTCTGAGCTTAACGGGAGGTTTGAGAACCTCGTAAAGAACTCCATCAATCCTGTACCTCACCCGAAAATCGCGTTCGTAGGGCTCTATGTGGATATCACTCGCCCTTTTCTTCACCGCGTCGGTGAGGATGAAGTTCACAAGTTTTACTACCGGGGCCTCTTCCACCGTCTTCTCGATCTCGTGGACATCAAGATCATCATCTTCCTGAATGAACTCAAATTCTTCGTCGAGATCGGAAAAAATTTCATCGAATTCTGACGACTGCTCCAGGTATTTGTTCACAAGCTCGATGATAGAGAGCTCCGATGCGAGAACAAGTTCTACCGTGTAGCCAGTCTTGAAGGCAATTGCGTCTACGATCGCCATGTTAGTGGGGTCCGCCACGGCAACGATTAGCTTTGAATTGATCCTGTTGATGGGAAAAGCAAGGTTTTTCTGCATGAGATCTTCAGGGAGGAGTTTCACAAGGTCCGGATTTATGTCGTACTTTTCGAGGTCCACCACGGGGATGTTGAACTGCCTCCCGAGGAATGAGAGGAGTTCATCGTCGGTGATATATTCGAGGCGGACAAGTACAGTCCCGACTCGTTCTTTTGTTTTCTTCTGCTCCTCCAGGGCTTTTTTTAACTGTTCCTGAGTGATCAGGCTTGCCTTCAGGAGCATCTCTCCCATTTTCAAGCTGAGAACCGACACATTTCCTTCCTTAGAATAATATATATTTTACATATAATTTAGATAAATTTACCATTAATTATCAAGTTATTGTAGTGTATTATGTCATACCTTTTTCCATACATCGAAGGGCAATCTTTTTCACCAGATCGTAGCCGGGAAGGATACCCGTCCATAGATAAAAAGAGTGGGCAGCCTGGGATGCGAGCATGGGAAGTCCGGATACGCATCTAATTCCTCTTTTATTTCCCTCCCTTATAAGATATGTCCCCTTTTTCTTATATACTATATCGACAACCATCGCCTTTTTCTTAACCGCATTAAAGGGAAAACCAAAAAATTCCTTTCCCATCCCGAGAGACGTGGAGTTTACCACCATTCTCGACTCCGAGAGAGATCCCGAAAAATCTTCTCCCTCCATGGGGAGGGGATGGATTTTCACTCCCTTATCAATCCTACCCATCTCCTTGCTAAGATCCACAGCTTTTTCTAAGGTCCTGTTCAACAAAAAGATTTCCTCGACTCCCGAGCGAATAAGCCCGTAGAGAATCCCCCGTGCGGCGCCACCTGCACCAAGGAGTGACACAGGACCAGGAATCGCTCCGTCCCCCTCTTCCCTTACCGATTCTATGAAGCCTTTACAATCTGTGTTGTCCCCCTTAAGGGTCCCATTTTCCCCTACTGTAACGGTATTCACCGCACCGATACACTCTGCTTCTTCCCCCAGAGAGTTCATGAATGGGAGAACGTCAACCTTGTGGGGAACGGTCACGTTCCCCCCCCTGTAGCGATCGGGAAAGCTCTCGAAGAAAGGAGCAACCTCTCCCGCAGGAATGTGGAGCGCTGTGTAGCGTCCCTCTAAATGGAAATGGGAAAAAAGTGCATTATGTATACAGGGACTGATAGAGTGGGAGACGGGATCTCCTATGATGAAAAACTGATCAGCCATAGAGGAGCACTGTTACGATTCGAGTTCAAGGTTCCAGTAGGTAAAATCGACAATATTGAGAAAGGGCAGCCATTCTCTGTGAATGGTTGAGCGAAAGGAAACAGAAAACTCGGGGCCCCATCGGGGCCTCATGGGCGTCTTCCGTAGAGACATCCCCGCTTCCCTGGGAATTTTTCCCCCCTTCCGTTTGTTACAGCCAAGGCATGAACAGACCACATTCTCCCAGGTGGTCTCTCCCCCCCTTGAAAGGGGGACCACATGATCGAGGCTCAGGTCGCTCCGTTTCAGGGTTTTTCCACAATACTGGCATGCATCCCTGTCCCGCCTGAAGATATTGTAGCGGTTGAACCTGACTCCCCATTTCGGGAAGCGGTCAAAGGTGAGGATAATGATGACCCGGGGGACCTTGATGAGCCTGTCCACCGTGCCGATTACCTCATCGGAACCACAGCAGGAAAGCTCTCTCCAGCTTTTGAAATCGAAGAGTCGATACTGGGAATCAACAACCTTTGCGATGCCATTATAGAGAAGACAAAAGGCTTTACGGACAGTAGTCACATGGATCGGATAAAAAGCCCTGTTCACTACGAGAACCGATGAATTGACCATCTCCCCCCCGTTTCTTTTCTTTCCCAATCCTATTATAACGAGTTCACTGTCCTAATCAACTTTCTCTGAAAAAACCTCCCGGGAACTTGCAAGGACATCTTTTTCTTCTCCCGGGGAAATTGTCCGAAAATCGATGAGGAACCGGTCCCCTCCTATCCTCCCTATCACAGGAATTGCCGCCAACCTGTATCTCTTCGCAATGTCTCCGGCGGAAAGTTCCCTGGAGGAGAAGGCGATACACCAGGTTTCAAGGGTCACCCCGGGAAGAGCCCCTCCTCCGCATTTCCCCCTCTCCTTGACCAGTTCGGCGGAAAAAGATGTACCTTCAATTGCCCGGAGCCTCCTTAATACCCGCTTAGCCCGTTTTTTAAGTTCCTCTGAAGACACAAAGAGCATTTTGAGAACGGGTATGCGTGTTTCAGCGAGATGTTCATCGAGGTAAAGATGAAGCACTCCGTTCAAGGCGGCGAGGTTCATCTTATCGATCCTCACTGCACGAAGAAGTGGATGTGTTTTCATCTGTTCGAGATAGTCAGCCCTTCCCACGATAATTCCCGCCTGAGGGCCACCGAGAAGCTTGTCTCCGCTGAATGTAACCAGATCGGTGCCTTCCTGGAGCGCATTCTTAACTCCCCTATCCCCTCTGAATCCCCGGGAAGAGAGGTCGAAGAGGGAACCCGATCCCATATCATAAAGGAGAGGAATACCGTGTGATTTTCCCAGTGCTGAGAGTTCTTCCAGGGGTACCTCTTCGACAAAGCCGTCCATGGAAAAGTTGCTCCTGTGGACTTTCATGAAGAGGGAAGTGCGGTCGCTCAATGCCCTTCGATAATCGCTGGATCTTGTCTTGTTCGTCGTTCCCACCTCAACGAGGGTCGTGCCGCTCTCTTCGACTATATCCGGAATTCTGAAGGAACCCCCAATCTCCACGAGTTCTCCTCTGGAAACAACGGTTTCTTTCCCTTTCGAAAGAGAGGAAAGGACGAGAAGAATGGCTGCGGCGTTGTTGTTCACAACCAGGGCAGCCTCACACCCACAAATCTCTTTGAGGAGCTCCTCCGTTTCCCTGTTCCGATCTCCCCTTTCCCCCCTCGCAAGATCGTACTCGAGGGAGGAGTAGGCAGAGGCGATTTCATTCACATGGTCCACCGCCTCTCTGGGGAGGGGTGCCCTGCCGAGGTTCGTATGTATCACGATTCCCGTGCCATTTACCAGCCTTCTCGGAGAAAAGCGGGAAAGTCTCTTAATGAAGAGATGAAAGGCAGCGAGAATTTTCTCGGTGAGTTCCTCCCGTCCCCCCCCCTGTTCTTTCCCTGACATCTCGTGACGAACGGAATCGACGGCCTTCCTCAAAGCAAGGACAACCGGCCCCTTTCCATACTTATTGAGAACCCTCTGTACCTGCGCGTGAGTGAGAAGAAGGGATATTGAAGGTAGGTTTTGAAGAACTTCCCTGCCGGCCAAAAAAAATTACTCCCTTTTTCCGTCCTCCCAGTCGAACTCATTGAGAAGAACAGTCATTCCATATACCGCCTGGTCCCTGACGAGCTTTTCCACACGCTCCACATCCCTATTCCGAAAGGCCTCGATGATCTCTCTATGCTGGGCGATCGACCCTTCGATCTTTCCCGGGACAGAGAGGCTCATGCGGAAACGCTGAAACTGCTTCACCAGGCCCTGCACAATCGCATACAGTTTATCATTTCCTCCGAGGCGCAAAAAGATATCGTGAAATTCGTTATGGAGCTGATAGGCCCTGCGAAGGTCGCCCTTCTTCGATTTTATTTCCAACTCCTGGTTTAGCTGTTCCATGTGAGCAATATCTTCCTCGGTGACCCTCGCAACCGACCGCCTCGCAGCGTAACCCTCGAGTATGCCCTTCAATTCGTAGAAGTCTTCCACGTCTTTTTTCGAGAGCCTCGAAACAACGGCTCCCTTTCTCGGGACAACCGTGATGAACCCCTCCGATTCGAGTTGTCTGAGAGCTTCCCTGATAGGGGTTCTGCTTATCCCGAAACGTTCGGCTAGCTCAGGCTCTGAGATTTTGGTATCCGGGCCTAGCACACCATTTACAATAGCCTCGCGGATAGTATCCACAATCTTTTCCCTTAAAGTCTGATGGTTTTCGAGGTCAAATTTTAATTTCTTCAACACTTTCCGATTCCTCCCGGAATAATATGAATCAATGACGGATACAAAAATGATTTGTTCAAGTATACTGTATACAGAATAATTATCAATACAATAATCAATAAAAACAGTTCAGAGTTCAGTGTTCCGTGTTCAGAGGAAAACCAGGTTCAAGGGTGCTTATGGTTAACTGGTTTTTTATGAATTCTGAATTCGGAACTTGTAGTGTATCGTCGGACGCAGGACATAGGACGTCGGACATGGTACAATGGCTCCCGACCATCAGAACAGAAGTGGATATCTATGAAATTACACGTTCATATCAACCTCTCCTTGAATAAATTCCGTTCTGACCATCTCCTTGAATACGTGTCCCGGGAAGGTCTCAAACCAGAGTTCTATCTGTCGGGAGAGGAGTTGGACACTCTTTCGGAGAGCGAAATCGAAGGGATAGGGAAAAGGCTCCGTGAGTATGATCTTCTCCCAATCACCATTCATGCCCCCTTCCACGATCTGAACCCCGGCGCCGTGGATCCCGATGTGCGGAATATTTCCCTCAGAAAACTGCGTATGGCCCTCTCCCTCTCACGGGCAATCCCGGTCGTAGGGATAGTTGTCCACTCAGGGTACAGTGACTGGCACTACGATTTCGATGTGGAAAAATGGTTGGAGAAAGCGGTCCCCTCATTCTCTTCCCTTGCAGAAGAGGGAACGATTCTAGGGACAAAAATCTTCGTGGAAAATATTTTTGAGAGAAACCCCGGGAGCCTTCTGGAACTGAAAGAGAGAGTGGGTTCGGACAACCTCTTTTTCTGCTTCGACCCGGGACACGGGCACCTCTTCTCTTCCCTTCCTTTAGTCGAATGGATCGGCGCCCTCGGCGATGATATCGCCGAAGTGCACCTTCACGACAACTGCGGAACAAGAGACGAACATCTTCCTCTCCTCGAGGGGGGGATCAACTTCAGGGGTATCATCGGGGAGCTGGTTCAGCGCAAAAGAGATGCGATTTTTACCCTTGAACCTCACACCTTCGAACATGCCCTTCGGAGCGTGAAAAATTTCAGGAGTCTCGTGGAGAACTTTTCTGACGGGACTTTTTGAGACAGCGCTCCACATAGGAAAGGGCTTTCACACCGCCATGACCGTTCTGAACGAGGGGAGTTACCACAGGTTTTTTCACCCCTCCCCCTATCTCTTCCCGGAGAACATCAAGGAAAGCACATACCACAAGAGGATCGAACTGATTACCGGTGCACTTTTCAATCTCCAGGAGAGCCCCCTTAAGATCTTTCCCTTTTTTGTAGGGACGGTTCGCAACCATGGCATCGAAGGAATCAGCAAGTGCGAGGATCCGTGCGCCCATGGGGATATCCTCTCCCCCAAGCCCGTATGGGTAGCCCGAACCGTCGAACCACTCGTGGTGATAGAGGGCGTAGAGGGCAATCCCTGAATCGGGAAAACGCACTTTCGAGAGGATCCTGTGACTTACCTTGGGATGATCCTTTACCATTTCTCTCTCTTTTTCCGTGAGATTGCTGATCTTGGTCAGGATCTCCCTTTCAGTAGATATTTTTCCCACGTCGTGGAGAATTCCCGCCATGTATATGGACGTGACCTCCTCTTCACCCAGACCGATCCGCCGGGCAATCTCCCTCGATATCTTCGCCACCCGCTCCGAATGACCTCTCGTGTAGGGATCCTTCGCATCTATGGCCGCGGCGAGGGCCATGATTGTCTGGAAGTATACGGACCTCAAAGATACCACGAGGCGCTCATTCTCCTTCACCTGCTCCGAAAGAATAGTGTTTATGGTCCTGATCTCTCCAACGGTTTTTCTCGCATTGATCTCAGCTGCAACG
>CAZPLX010000011.1:0-15254 GCA_964587345.1 uncultured bacterium | reverse complement strand
GGGCGTTTATCGCGGGAGCCGACATTAAACATATGTCCACACTTACTCCCAAAGAAGTCTACGAGTTTATTGTTAAAGCCCACAATTTGACTGCCATGATTGAAAAGAGCCCAAAAGTGGTGATTGCCATGGTAAACGGATACGCTCTGGGAGGGGGATGCGAACTTGCCATGTCGTGCGACCTCATTGTCGCGTCAGAAAATGCCCTCTTCGGACAACCCGAGGTGAAGCTGGGGATTATTCCCGGAATGGGAGGAACACAGAGGCTTGCGCGCTTAGCGGGAAGGAATATAGCGAAAGAGATCGTTCTTACGGGGGACCCTATAGATGCAAAGAGAGCCTACGAGATTGGCCTCGCAAACAGAGTAGTTCCTCAAGAGAAACTTCTCAATGAAACCCTTGTCCTTGCGGAAAAGATTGCGTCCAATGGTCCCTTCGCGCTTGCCACCGGGAAGAGAGTGATCAATGAAGGAATCGATCTTCCTCTTGAAGGGGCATCTTTCCTCGAATTGAACGCCTTTTCCTTAGGATTCGCCACGGAGGACAGGGACGAAGGAATGAAGGCTTTTCTCGAAAAAAGAAAAGCCCGGTTCAAAGGAAAATAAAGACTATTTTCTTTAACTTCTCCTAAGGAGAGGGGAACGACTATACAGATCGGGGGGATACCATGGTGTTTGAACTGAATGAAGAACAGATGATGGTCCAGGAGATGGCGAGAAACTTTGCCCAGAAAGAACTCCTCCCCATTGCGGCTGACCTCGATGAACAGGTCCGGTATCCCGTGGAGGTCGTAAAGAAGATGGCAGATCTTGGCCTCATGGGAATGGCGATTTCTGAAGAGTATGGAGGTTCCGGATTCGATTATATTTCCTACGTGATTGCCATGGAGGAGATATCGAGGGCCTGTGCGGGTACTGCTGTCATTATGTCGGTGAATAATTCTCTTGTATGTGAACCGATCTACAGGTTTGGGACAGAGGAACAGAAAAAAGAGGTTTTAACTCCCCTTGCGAAAGGTGAGAAACTGGGTTGTTTCGGGCTCACGGAACCGGGAGCAGGTTCTGATGCTGCGTCACAAAAAACAGTTGCCAGAAGGAAGGGAGACAGCTATCTGGTGAATGGAACAAAAAATTTTATCACGAACTCTCCCCGGTCTGATTACTGCATTCTCTTCACAATGACCGATAAATCGAAAGGGTATAAGGGGATCACATCATTCATCCTTGACATGAGGTCTGAAGGGGTAACAGTAGGAAAAAATGAGAAAAAATTGGGAATAAAAGCATCAGAAAGCGCTTCCATAATCCTCGAGGATGTTGAAATTCCGGTGAAGAACCGTCTGGGTGAGGAAGGAGGCGGTTTTCGTGTGGCCATGCAGACACTTGACGCGGGAAGAATAGGTATCGCGGCACAGGCTCTAGGGATCACAAGAGCCTGCCTTGAAGACGGAATCGCTTATGCGAAAGAGAGAAAACAGTTTGGAAGCCCCATCTCCAGTTTTCAGGCTATACAGTGGATGATCTCCGATATTGCTACGGAACTCGAGGGGGCCCGCCTCCTCACATACAGAGCGGCATCTTTGAAGGACAGGGGAAAGCGGTTCAGCAAAGAGTCCTCAATGGCAAAGCTTTTCGCCTCAGAAACGGCAATGAGAGCTTCGGTAAAGTGTATACAGATTCACGGCGGGTACGGTTATATAAAGGAATATCCGGCGGAAAGGCATTTTAGGGATGCAAAGATAACGGAGATATACGAGGGAACTTCCGAGATACAAAGGATCGTAATTGCTCACGAACTGCTGAAGAACTGAGGGGAAACATGAGAATTTTTCTCACGGAAGAACAAAGAATGATCAGGGAAGACGCGGAGCGTTTTTCCCGGAAAGAGCTTTCTCCTCACGCCTTTACTCACGACGAGTTGGAGATAATATCTGAGGATATTCTGAAAAATCTCTTCCATTTGGGATTTATGGGCATGCAGGTTCCCGCAGAGTACGGAGGAACGGGAGACGGAGCACTATCCTACGCCCTGGCCTTATCGGAAATATCCAGGGGATGCGCCTCAACCGCCGTCACAATGGGAGTGACGAACATGGCTGCCGAAATTCTCTTCCGCTTCGGTAATCCCGAACAGAGAAAAAGATTCCTCCCTCCCTTACTCTCAGGAAAGGTGGGCCCTGCCTCTTTCGCCCTTACAGAGCCTGACGCGGGCTCCGATGCGGGAGGGATCACCACGAGGGCAGAAAAGAAGGGAGACCGGTATGTCATAAACGGGGTTAAAGCGTTCATCACCGCAGGAAACGTTGCAGGACTCGTGATCGTCATGGCCGTGACGAACAGAGACCCGAAAGAATTATCGGCTTTTATCGTTGAGCCTCCATGTGTTGGGTTCTCTGTGGGAAAAATAGAGAGAAAAATGGGTTTGAAGGGATCAAGCACCGTAGAACTTATCTTCGAAGATTGTGAGCTTCCCTCTGAAAACCTCCTGGGAAGGGAAGGGGAGGGCTTCAAGATTGCCATGACTGCTCTTGACGGAGGGCGCATTGCTATAGGGGCGCAGAGCGTGGGAATTGCCCGGGAGTCCTTGCAGGCGGCGATTCGATACGGGAAAGAGAGGAAAAAGTTCGGCCGCCCCGTTAATGATTTCGGATCCATATCGAATATGATAGCCGATTCTCAGACTGAAATTGATGCGGCGTGGCTCTTGACCCTGCAGGCTGCCTCCCTCAAGGATAAAGGGAAACACTTTTCAAAAGAGGCATCTATGGCGAAACTCTACGCGAGCGAAATGGCGTGCAGAGTCTGTCAAAGAGCTGTCCAGATTCATGGTGGGTATGGCTACCTGTTAGATTATCCTGTGGAGCGGCATTTGAGGGACGTAAAGGTAACCACCATCTATGAGGGTACCTCGGAGATTCAGCGAATGATCATCTCCAGGTCCTTGATGAGGTAAAAAAACCAATGAACAAATGCCTTGGGAAAGGGTACATCCAGATCTACACAGGTTCGGGAAAGGGGAAAACCACTGCTGCCCTTGGTTTATGCCTCAGGGCATCAGGCCACGGCCTTAGGTGCCTCATCATCCAGTTTCTCAAAGGGTGGATCGACTATGGGGAACTCGAGGGAGTGAAGAGACTTTCTCCCCTCGTGAAAATTGTCCAGTCGGGACGCGACTCTTTTGTTAATCCGGGGGACCCCGAGGAAGAAGACCTTCGTCTCGCACGGGAGGGGTTCGGCCTTGCAAAAATGGCGGTGGATTTAGAAGAGTGCGATATTCTTGTTCTCGATGAGATCAACTGCGCCGTCATGTTCGATCTCCTTTCGGAAGAAGAGGTATTGGGTCTTATGAAATCGAAACCGGATGGGATGGAACTGATAATGACCGGAAGGGGTGCGACAGGAAAGATGCGGGAACTCGCCGACCTGGTAACAGAGATGAAGGATGTGAAGCACTACTACGGAGCTGGTGTGGATGGGAGAGTGGGTATCGAGAGATAAACTATGGAGGGATCGATGTGGGATAAAGACAAAATCAAGGAAATGGAAAAGAAAAAAAAATCGTGGGTTGATGAGTATAAGTCCCCTGCACTGGATAGAGTTTCGGAGAGAAGGAAAAGGTTCTCCACCGTTTCTGACGAGGAAATTGGAGACCTTTATCTTCCCGAAGATATCGAAAATATAGACTATACACGAGATATTGGATTCCCGGGGGAGTACCCTTTTACGAGGGGAGTCCAGCCTACCATGTACCGCAGCAGGCTATGGACCATGCGGCAATTTTCCGGATTCGGAAGCGCCGAAGACACAAACAAGCGATACAAATATCTTCTTGATCAGGGACAGACAGGGTTGAGCGTTGCCTTTCACATGCCGACCCTGATGGGCTACGATTCTGACAATCACCGTTCGAAGGGGGAGGTGGGGAGATGCGGGGTGGCGGTGGATACCCTTAAAGACATGGAGACCCTATTCAGAGGGATCCCCCTTGATGGGGTGACAACCTCCATGACCATTAACGCCCCCGCGGCTATTCTTCTCGCCATGTATATAGCAGTTGCGGAAAAACAGGGGGTGTCCCCAGATAAGATCGGCGGAACTATTCAGAACGATATTCTGAAGGAATATATTGCACAAAAGTCGTGGATATATCCTCCCGAACCCTCCATGAGGATCATTACGGATATCTTCGCATATTGTTCGGAAAAGGTTCCAAAATGGAACACTATAAGCATTAGTGGATACCATATCAGGGAAGCGGGAGCAACGGCAGTCCAGGAACTCGCATTTACTATTGCAGACGGGATCGGGTACGTCCAGGCGGGGAGGGAAAGTGGTCTTGATGTAGATGCCTTCGCGCCAAGGCTTTCATTTTTTTTCAATGCCCATAACGATTTCTTCGAAGAGATCGCAAAGTATAGGGCAGCGCGCAGGATGTGGGCGAAGATCATGCGGGAGAGATTCAATGCGAAAGACCAGAGGTCGTGGAAACTCAGGTTTCACACCCAGACTGCAGGCTGTTCACTCTCCGCACAACAGCCTTTCAACAACATCGTGAGGGTTACTCTCCAGGCCCTTTCCGCGGTGATGGGGGGAACACAGTCGCTCCACACGAACTCGATGGATGAAACTCTCGCGCTTCCTTCGGAAGACGCGGTCACTGTGGCCCTTCGGACCCAGCAGATTATCGCTGAAGAATCGGGTGTGGCGAACACAATAGATCCTATGGGAGGATCCTATTTCGTAGAGTCATTAACCGATCTTATGGAGAAAAAGGCAATGGAATACATCCAGAAGATTGACGAGCTGGGGGGAATCGTCGAAGCGATCAACCAAGGATTTCCTCAGATGGAGATCGGCCGGGCAGCCTACCATTTCCAGAGGTTCATTGACAGTAGAGAAAAGACCTTTGTCGGTGTGAACAAGTATGAGATGGCAGAGGAACGGAGGATTCCCACCCTTAAGATTGGAGAGGAGATCGAACGTCGCCAGATAGAGAATTTACGCGAAGTGAAGAGGAAGAGGAATGGAAAAAAGGTTCAGTCATGCCTTGGCGACATAAGCGATTGTGCTGCGGGAAGGTCAAATCTCATGATTCCCATCTTGAGTGCCGTCAGAGAGTATGCCACCCTCGGGGAGATCTGTGACACACTCAGAGAAGTCTTCGGGGAATACAGGGATCCTGCGTATTTTTAACTTATATGGGGAGGTAGAGAATGGGTGCTTCAGCAAAGGCAAGGAAGGAAAGAGGAAGGGGGAAAAGTTCCGTAAAAAAACGACGGGTGAGAATATTGATAGGCAAGCCGGGTCTTGATGGGCACGACAGGGGAGCAAAAATCATCGCGAGAGCCTTAAGGGACGGGGGCTTTGAAGTAATCTACACAGGACTTCACCAGACTCCCGAGATGATCGTGAATTCGGCGATTCAGGAAGATGTGGATGCCATAGGGCTCAGCATCCTGTCGGGAGCCCATAACCATCTTTTCCCCCGGGTTATTGAGCTTCTGAGGGAGAAGAAGATGGAGAGGATCAAAGTGTTCGGGGGCGGGATTATCCCTGATGATGACCTTGAAACCTTGAAAATCGCGGGAGTGGACAAGGTATTTACTCCGGGGACCACTCTGGAAGAGATACTTTCTTATGTAGAGGATAACGTCTCACCGAGAGAATAGAGGGATGGGAGGATCCATGAAAGACGTGTACATGGTTTCCGGGGGAGTGAGCACCTTTCGGAAAGCGCGCCACGACGCAACTTTTCAGAAAATGGTGAAAGAAGCCTATGACTATGCCATGAATGATCTCCCGGCCCTCTCCCCTGGGATGATTGATGGGAGCGTCGGGTCTTACTTTTCAGACCATTTTACACGCCAGCTCATGGCGGGGATCATGGTTACCGACTACCTGGGACTCTGTCCAAAGCCGAACAAACGAATTGAAGGAGGCGGGGCAACGGGGGGACTCTGCTTTCAATCTGCATGGGAATCAATTGCGTCAGGGCGGATGAAGGTGTGCCTGGCCTTCGGGTTCGAAGTCATGTCCCATGTGGAAACCTGGAAGGGTAACGAATTCATCGCTCTCCCATCGGACACGAATTACGACTACCCTGTGGGGGGGGTTCTATTCAGGGTACTACGCCATGATGGTGAACAGGCATATGCACGAGTTCGGAACACGTGTGGAACAGATGGCGATGGTATCGGTGAAAAACCACATGAACGCCTTTCACAACCCTTACGCCCAGAAACGGAAAAAACTCACGGTCGCAGACGTGAGGAGTTCTGAAATGGTAGCGTACCCCCTCACCCTTCTCGATATTTGTGTCATGTCAGACGGCGCCGCCGTGTGTATACTCGCTGATCGGGATACGGCATTTTCCCTGACCGATCGCCCGGTAAAAATTAGCGGTGTGGGTACGGGAACGGATGCGATGAGAATGTCCGACAGGCCACGCGGAGAAGGTCCCTGGTGGATGGAAGATCAACGGGAGCAAGATGTTTATTACACAGGGCAAAACAGGTGATATTTACGTTATTCTCGCGATTACTGACAGGGGAAAAGGGAAGGACGGGGTCACCGCGTTTATAACGGAGAGAGGAACATCCGGTCTTTTAGCGGGGAAGAAGCTTGAAAAACTTGGAATGCGAGCCTCTCTTCTTTCGAGAGCATTAGGGAGATGATAGCCGATATGGCAACGGAGATCGATGCCGCCTGGCTTTTAACCCTTTACGCATCGACTCTTAAAGACAGAGGATACCCCTGCGTAAAAGAAGCGTCCATGGCAAAACTTTACGCGGCGGAAGCTGCAATGAGGGCAACCTTGAAGGGAGTGCAGATTTTTGGAGTCTACGGGTATACTGAAGAGTGCAGGGTTGAAAGGCTTCTTCGGGACGCCAAACTCTGCGAGATTGGTGAGGGGACATCGGAAATTCAGAGGATGATTATTTCAAAACAGCTGTTGAAAGGATAGGAGATAAATGGAAAATCGTATCGAGGGAGTCCTCAAGGGGGACATTTCAGCTGCCGCCAGGCTCATGAGGGACCTGGATGATGATATCCCTTCAGCCAGAGAAGCGATAAAGGAATTGTACGCCCATACCGGGCGAGCATCCATCGTGGGAATTACGGGGGCCCCGGGAGGGGGCAAAAGCACCCTTGTCGACGTCCTCACCGGAAGGCTTCGGAAGGAAGGAAAAAGTGTGGGAATCGTGGCCATCGATCCTTCCAGCCCATTTAGTGGCGGTGCGATCCTGGGGGACAGAATCAGGATGCAGAAGCATGCCCTCGATGAGGGCGTTTTCATCAAGAGCCTCGCTACGAGAGGCCATCTCGGGGGACTTTCACGCTCCACCATCGATATTGTAAATGTGATGGATGCCATGGGAAAGGATCTTGTGCTCATCGAAACGGTTGGGGTGGGGCAGGACGAGACAGAAATCGTAAAGGTAGCTCACACGAACATTGTTGTCCTCGTTCCCGGACTGGGTGACGACATTCAGGCTATCAAGGCGGGAATCCTTGAGATTGCAGATATCTTTATCGTGAACAAAGCTGACCGGGAAGGGGCAGACCGCGCCAGGAGGGAACTTGAATACGTAGTTGAAATGAAGGAATATGGATCTGACTCGTGGAAGCCGAGAGTCCTCGAGACGGTGGCAATAAAGGAGAAAGGTGTGGATGAGCTTCTCGAAGTGGTAATGGAACATGGAGAGTTCATCAGGAGAGATGGTGAGAGGAAAGAGCACAATATACGGAAGGCGAAGGTGGAGCTTACGGAAATATTGAAGAGCAGGCTTATCGAGAAAGCGGTTGACGATCTTATAGATGCGGGACTGTACGACAGGATTGTCGAAGAAATTGCGAAGAAAGAGACTGATCCGTACACGGTTGTTGAAAGGATCGTTGACCACAGATTTGCTTTTCACTTAGAGACGGATGAGGAGAAAAGCTGAAGGAAGTGAAAATTCGAAAGGAGGGGAAAAGAGATTTTAAATTTACTCATCCGGACGAATTCAGGAAATATGTGAGGAGCCATAAGGAGCGGGGATCTGTCCCGAAGGTAGTGTCTGAAACGGATGCGGTAAAGGATCTGATAGCTGACGGAGATTATATCATCTACGAATTTTCTTCTCTCACGAGGGGGCCACAATCGTTAATCAGGGAGATTATCAGGCAGAGGAAAAAGGATCTCTGGGTGGGAGCGGAATTTACTCTTCACGAAACCCCTCTCCTGGTGGGAGCAGGGTGTGTGAGCAGGATCGATGTAGGATTTCTCGGGTATGGTACCTATATCGGTGAGGCCGTCTGCGCAGGGAAGATCACCGTGTACGAGTGGACAAACGGGGGACTGGCACTGAGAATACTCGCGGGAAGCAGGGGCATACCCTTTATCCCTACAAGAGACCTCCTTGGATCGGACAACATCCGGGAATCGGGTGCAAAAGTGGTCGAAGACCCGTATACAAAAAATCCTATCTGTATTCTTCCGGCCCTTAATCCCGATGTTGCGATGATCCATGTGCACCAGTCAGACGTGTACGGGAACGGAAGGATATTTGGAACAAATCTTTTCGCACTCGAGGGGGCCATCGCATCCAGGAAAGTGATCCTCACCGCCGAGGAGATCGTTGAACACGACGAGATACGTAGAGATCCCCAGGGCACAACGATTCCCTACTTTTGTGTAGACGCGGTAGTACACCAGCCCTTCGGAGCCTACCCTGGATGTATGCCCGGGAGGTACGAGATCGACCTCGATCATGTGGGCAAATTGAACTCAATTAAGAGCGATGAGGAGATGCAGAAATATCTTCAGAAATATGTCTATTCTATGAAAAACCATGAAGAGTTTCTTGAAAAAAGAGTGGGAACGGGGAGAATGAGCGAGCTCGTAATGAGTGCTACCATCAAGGAAGGATTCCGTTAGGAGGAAAAGGGTGGAGCGGGGCTACACAGAAAATGAGTTCATGATCTCCCACGCAGCACGTCTCATTGAAGACAACACCACTTTTTTCGTGGGTTTCGGCCTGCCACAGATCGTGGCTATACTTGCCCAGAAGTCTCATGCGCCGAACCTCGTGCAGATATTCGAATTCGGGGCTATAGGTCCGGTAGCTATCACTCCTTTTGTCAAAGGGACCATGGGAGGGCCCCAGAATACTTTTCGCTCCCTCCAGTGGACGAATATGAACACCACCATGTCATATGCCGCCGCAGGGTATATCGATTACGGCATGCTTGGTGCAGCACAGATAGACAGGTTCGGAAATATTAACTCGACACTTATAGGAAAATCCTTTCACAACCCAAAAAGGCGTTTCCCCGGGAGTGGAGGAGGGAATCAGGTTGCCAGCTACTGCTGGAAAACAATCGTGGTCATGAGGCATGAACCAAGAAGATTCGTGGAAAAGGTCGATTTTATCACTTCTCCAGGATTTATTCGGGGGGGGAAATCCCGGGAAGAAGAAGGGCTTCCCGAAGGCACAGGGGTATACAAAGTGGTAACCTCAAGGGCGATCTTCGGATTTCACCCCGAAACGAAAGAGATGATGCTGGAAGGAGTTATGTCCGGTTTCTCATCGAAAGAGGCGATTGAAGGGATGGGATTTGTTCCTCTCCTTTCTTCTCCCGTCAGGGAGCTTGGTTCCCCCACACCTCGAGAACTCTCTCTGTTGCGCGAGGAAATCGACCCCTCCCGCATAATTATCGGTAATAACCTGTTATAATTCCCTGACAGTGGAGGTCTTGATGAAGGGGAAAAAAGCGTTTATCCATACGTTCGGGTGCCAGATGAACGAATACGATTCTTCAAGGATTTTCTCACTTCTGAAGAGCGAAGGATATGAGAGAGCCGAGGCGATTGATGAGGCCGACTGTATAATCGTCAACACCTGCAGTGTGCGCGATAAAGCCGAGCAGAAGGTTTACAGCCTCCTTGGGAGATTGAAAAAACAGAAAGAAAAAAGGGGTGCCATCATCGCTCTGGGAGGATGTGTTGCCCAGCAGATAGGGAAGTCAGTTTTCGATCGTGTTCCCTTCGTAGATATCGTGTTCGGAACCCATAACATCGACATGCTTCCCCGGATGATCCGCAACGTGGAAGAGGGAGGAACACGAATATCTCTCGTATCGATGGGTGATATCCCTGCCACTTTCGATACCCCCTTCTTCGTGGATGAGGGAGAGGTGAAAGCATTCGTAACGATCATGCAGGGATGCGATAATTTCTGTTCCTACTGCATTGTGCCTCTTGTGAGGGGGAGAGAATACAGCAGACCCCCGGGAGAGATCCTGGAAGAGGTAAGCTCTCTTGCAAGGAGCGGAGTCAAAGAGGTTACTCTCCTTGGACAGAATGTGAACTCTTACGGCATGAAAGAGGGTAAATATTCCTTTCCCTCCCTTCTCTCACTCATCTCGGCAATAGAGGGAATCATAAGAATTCGCTTCGTAACGTCTCACCCGAAAGATTTTTCTCAGGAACTCATTGATACGATCGCTGCTCTGGAAAAGGTATGCCCTCATGTCCATCTTCCCGCGCAGTCCGGCTCCAACAGAATTCTCTCCGCAATGGGGAGGAGCTATTCAAGGGAGCACTACCTCTCAATAATTAACAGGATAGGGGAACGTGTTCCTGGGGTTTCTTTTTCATCAGACTTTATCGTTGGTTTTCCGGGGGAGGAAGAGGATGATTTTATGGAAACATTGGCTTTGATCAAAAAGGTGCGCTACAATTCCTCTTTCTCTTTCATCTACTCACCGAGGCCGGGTACGGCAGCGGCAGATATGCCCGGACAAGTCAGTGGCGGGGAAAAACGTGCCCGTCTCAAGGAACTTCAGCGCCTCCAGAGAGAAATTACCGAAGAAAATTACAGAAAATATGAAGGGAAGATTGAAAAAGTATTGGTTGAGGGGTTCTCAAAAACAGACGATAATAAGTATACCGGACGGACTAAAGGCAACATTGTAGTGAATTTCAGGGGAAATACAGTAAAAAAAGGAGACGTTGTCCCGGTACTTATTGAGACCGCCTTCGCCAGTTCTTTGTGCGGGGTGGTTAAAGAAGGAGGAAGATCATGATGAAAGAAGTGAAGGTCCTGGGCATCACGATCGATCCTGTTACAAATTCTCCAATAGTCATCCTGAGGGATGTCGAGGAAAAGGTCACCCTCCCCATATGGATCGGTGTCCTCGAAGCCAACTCGATTGCCACAGAACTGGAAAAAGTCACCCTTCCAAGACCGATGACCCACGATTTGATGAAGAACTTGATTGAAAAGCTCGGGGGCAGAGTGCTCCGCATAGAGATCAATGGACTCAAGGATAACACTTACTACGCAATGATTTATCTTCAGGTAGGTGAGAACAAGGTAAAAATCGATTCCAGGCCCAGCGACGCGATTGCCGTAGCTCTCAGGTGTGAATCACCGATTTACGTGTATGAATCAGTAATTGAGAGGGCATTCAGCGTCGAAGAGAGCGACAGCCAGGAGGGGAAGGACCGGTGGACAAAGCTGCTGGAGCTTCTTGATCCGGAAGAATACACGAAATATAAGATGTAGCGCGGGGAAGTGATGATGGAATCGGAAAAGACGGTAATCGTACTCGATGATTCCCTCCCTTCCCGGAAGTCAACAAAGCTTACAATCGAGGGAGTCGATATTGTTGTTCACTATCGTTCCCCTTCACACTATCTTTCGGAAGAACAGCCCCTTTCAGGGATTCTTTTTCTCTGTGCTGTTACTTCATCAATCGAAGAAAAGTCTATTATCCAGGTAATCAAGGACCTTTCGGGTGACGTTCCCATTTTCTTATCTCCCGGTTATCCTCCCCCCGATCGGATCGGAGAGTGGGCGCGATTGTCGTTAAGAGAGGGAAATGGTGATGGAGAGGCTCCTGACACTGTCGTGTCACGCCTTATGGAAGAAAGCCTTTCCTATTACAGACTCGCCTCCGCGTATCAGCAGTGCCTCAAAATCACCACATCTTACGATAGGGAGCAGATACTCACGGGAACTCTTGATGCCTTCTTAAATGACCTGATGGTGGAATCGTGTGTGGTCTGGCTCTCCGACAGGACTGACAAGGACCTTTTTACCCTTGCGGCGGTGAGAGGGCTCATCAATATCGATCTGGAGGGGTCACTCTTCACTCTTTCGAAGATGGATTTCTATGAGAAAATTGCCTCGGGTGGGCCATTCCTCTTTCCGGAAGGTGAAGGGGGGTACCTCTATTTTCCCCTCTTCCTGGCCGATGAAATTATCGGACTTATAAAGGCGGGCAGAAAGATGTCAGGTGAGCCTTACAGCGCCGAAGACAAAAAAATAGGAAAGGTTTTTTCCCACTACTGTGCTCATGGGTTGAAAACCCTTATCCGCATCACGAAGTTGGAAAATGCTACGCTCATCGATCCGGAGACAAAAGTTTACTCGTCGAATTTTTTTCACGATTACTTCGAGAAAGAGGCAGCAAAATCTCTTCGCTTCGAAAGACCCTTATCAATCGTCTATCTGGACATAGAAAACTTACCCCATCTCTCACGGGAATTGAAGGAGACACTGGTTCACGAGAAGATGTCCGAAGTCCTCGGCGTTGCCACGAAAACTCTCAGGGATTCAGATGTGATTTCACGTATGAGGAGTGACCGGTTCTGCATTCTTCTCCCTGAAACGGACTTCATGGGTGCTTTGATCACAATGAAGCGTCTGAGGGACGCATTTACACAGGTTCGTAGAATAGAATATCTTGGCGATACTTTTGAATTTTCCATTCTCATGAGGGCTGTTTCCTATCCTGACGACGGTGCGGATCTTCCCGCACTGACAAAAAGGGCAGAGGGCCGTTTCACTCAGTTGAGGCGCAGTTCTGTCTACAGGTATCATCTCTACGAAAAACATTTCTGGGATATTTTTGAGATCCTCCTTGGACAGGAAAAAAACGGGGGAAATGGAAGGAGGAGTGGGGAAAATGGTCCCTACAGGAAAATCAGATCCGACCGGGGAAAAAACAGCTACTTTACAATTTCCCCAGACGAGATCATGAAAATAATAGAGGTGATTTCCCAGGATATTTCTCTCGACCAGGAAAGCAGAGGAATCCTCATCGTGGCGGGCCCCAGGCCGGAGCTGGTAAAACAGATCATATCCATATTCGAACTGGAGAAGGGATCGAGGAAAAAAATCTATATACTTGGGAGACAGGCGGCCCCCAAGAGCGACTCGAAAAATATCTTCATGATACGAGAGAATGACGAGAAACTTGACGAAAGGCACATTATCCTCTACCTGAAAGAAGAGGGCTCATTTGCCCTTCTCGGAAGAAGCGAAGAAGGTATGGTATTTGGGCTGAACAGCTGCGATGACCCTCTCATAGAAATTCTCTACGAAAAGATCCAGAAGCTCTACATGCTTCAGGCGACGGTATGAAGGGAAGAGGTGAGAAAAGGAGTGTTCTTGTAGGGGAAAAGGAGATGTCTCTCCTTTCGGACATCTCCTCGAAACTCAGGGTAAGAGGGATTGAAGTGATTCCCGTAAAGGATGGTTCCAAAGCCCTGGAGATGGCCCTTCTCAAGCTCCCCGACCTCATGATTCTCGACACTGATCTTGAGATTGTACCCACTGCAAAGCTTACTCAGATCGTTCGGAGTAACCCAAAGACAGGGGATATTCCCGTTATTTATATCTCCGGCGAAGAGAAAAGCGTCTCCATGTTTCGACAGGGAGTCGACGAGTTCATCCGAAAACCTTTCAACGTGAGTGAGTTTATTTTGAAGGTGGCACGGATGCTGAGTCACGGGTCAAGGGAGAGTGATTTTGTTTCAGGAGACACGGAAGTTTCCGGGAGGCTTTCACAAATATCCCTTCCCGACCTTCTCCAGATGTTTGCCATGAATCGGCGGAGCGGGGTTCTTCACGTGGAGGGAGGGACAGTTCGTGGAACGATCTACCTTGACACGGGGAAGGTCGTTTCGTCAATTACAGGGTCAGCGATGGGCGAGAAGGCTTTTTACAGGCTCATATCGCTTCAGGACGGGGAGTTCCAGTTTGTCCCCGGGCTCTTCGAGACGAAGGGAACGATTGAGGGGGAGACCCACAATCTCATCCTCGAAGGGGTTCGAAGGGTTGACGAAATGGCAAAGGTGAAAGAGAAAATACCTTCTCTCTCTTCACATGTAATCCTTCTTTCCAAACCCTCCGAATTGCCCGTGGGATCGAACAGGATTCTCAAGGAGATTCTGATGCTTCTCGATTTCTACAGCCGCGTGGAGGATATCGTGAACGCTTCGAACTTTCCCGATTTCGATGTATATGAACTACTCATGAAATTAGAAGAGCGGGGTTTTATCAAAATTGGAGCCTCGGGAGGAGAAAAAAAGAAGCGAGAGTTTTTTGACGCTGACACTGTTTTAAAAGTGAGGAGCCACAGGCTTGCTTCTTTCTCCGGAAAAGATAAATCTGCTGTCATGGGAAGGATTACATTTTTTATTCCCGAAGACTTTGTGTTGGAGAAGATCATTTCAGCATTGAAGGTTTCCCGGGAATTCGAGCTTGACCGTTTCTTCTTTGCTGTAAGGAATGTTCAGGAGACTCCCTTGACGGGAACATTCGGCTATCTCAACGTGGGGGAAGAGGCGAGAATAGCTCTTCTTTCATTTCGTTGCCGGAAGGAGCTTTCCCCTCTCTGGTACTCCATTTCGAGAGAATCTCTCGGCTCGATTATTTTCCTGAAAGATGAAGTTAGCAGTTCACTCGAAGACCTTCTCGCGGTTTCAGAGTTCGCGAGAGCCAAGGGTAACGGGACGATGCTCGGCATTATGAGCCGGAGTGTTTCCAATTTCGGCCTTGGAGAAAACTACCTCTCCCTCTTTCGGAAGAGAGCGGAAAAACTGGGGTGTGAACTCATCGTACGAGAAGTTGATGAAATTTCATTCAATGAGATACAATATGGCATTCGAACGATTATGAGCCGTACAATCGCGATCTGGGAGGGAGAAGGTGATCGATCTTCACATTCACTCAATTTTCAGTGATGGAGAACTTATCCCCTCAGAGATTGTTTCTCGGGGCAGGAAAATGGGATACAGAGCCCTTGCGTTGACAGATCATGTGGACAGTTCGAACCTGGAGTTCGTGGTGACAAACATAGTGAGGGTGTCACGAGACCTGACTGAAGAGACTGAAGTGAAGGTTCTTCCCGGCGTGGAAATAACTCATGTCCCCCCTTCACTCATTCCCCGGTTGATCAAAGAGGCAAGAGAGATTGGGG
>CAZPLX010000010.1:850-15385 GCA_964587345.1 uncultured bacterium | reverse complement strand
GGGCTATCCGAACCTACCCTCTCTACAGGAGGGAACACTCCCGAGGGAACTATTTTTATCTCGACAGCTCGAATCTCTCTCAGGTGTATGGAGGGGGGGAAGGGATAGAGAAGGTGTACGCCGATGCGGTGAAGAGTACGAGGGGAATCGTTGTGACCTACCAGGGCCAGATTGCCCTCACGGTCTACCATTCAACATGCGGAGGAAAAACGGAAAGGGCTTCAAACGTGTGGGAAAAGGACCATCCCTACCTGAGGTCTGTGAAATGTGATTACGGCAGGAGGTCGCCCTTCTACAGGTGGACCTATGCGACGGGCCAGAAATCTTTTCTGAAAGGTCTTAAATCGGCCGGTGTGAGGGGAAAGGTGGTGCGGGCGATTCGGGTCTTGTCGGCGACGGACACAGGGCGAGCGAAAAAGGTGACAATCCGGACGGAGCTCGGGAAATGGGTTATTCACGCCCGGGGCATGCGCGCAGCTATAGGATACCGAAAATTGAGAAGTCTCTCCTTCACGGTGAAAAAAGAGGGAAGCAGGATCCTGTTCAGGGGAAGAGGATACGGTCACGGTGTCGGGCTATGCCAGTATGGAGCGGACGGCCTTGCAAGGATTGGTGATACCTACCGGAATATCATCCACTTCTACTATGGCGATGATGTGCGTTTTGCCCGTTCCTACTGATCACCCATGAAGATTGAAGAACTCGATTACGAACTTCCCGGAAATTTAGTGGCCCAATACCCTTCAGACAGACGGGATGATTCCAGGCTGATCGTGTGCGGGAAGGGTGGAGGGAAGACACGGCATTGCCGTTTCAGGGATATCCCCGCTTTTTTGTCGGAGGGAGACCTTCTGGTATTCAACGACACAAAAGTGGTGAAGGCTCGAGTCAATGCTCACGGACCCGCGGGAGAGACTTTCGAGCTATTTTTTCTCGCTCCTACAGACAGGCTTTCCCCGGGGGGGGAAGGGCCAATGTGGGAGTGTCTTTTCCGACCCTCACGGAAGGTGAAGGAGGGTATGACCATCTCTGTATCTCCCCGTCTTTCACTGAAGGTGCAAAGAAGCCTGGGAATGGGGAGGTGGATTGTACATTTAAGTACTGCCGACACTCTCTACGATGAGCTCGAACGGTTGGGGAAGGTGCCCCTTCCCCCTTACATCAAGAGGGCAGCGGGGGAGAACGGCTACCCTGACGAAGAGAGGTATCAGACAGTGTATGCGAAAGTACCCGGCTCTGTGGCAGCTCCCACTGCGGGTCTCCATTTTACCCGGGGCCTTCTGGACACCATGGCAAGGAAGGGAATAGAGTCGGCATTTGTGTCTCTGGATGTGGGATATGGAACATTCTCCCCCATCCGTGAAGAAGTGGTGGAATCTCACAGGATGCACAGAGAATACTATTCGATCGCACAAGAGTCATCGGGGAAGGTTGAAGAGCAGAAGAGAAAAGGGGGGAGGGTTATAGCCGTGGGAACCACGGCGATGAGAGCACTGGAAAGCGCATTCGACGATCATGGAAAGTTCCGTCGAAGCGAGGGGTACACTGACCTCTTTATCTATCCAGGATACTCTTTCAAGGTGGCGAATGGGCTTATCACGAACTTCCACCTTCCAAGGAGCAGCCTCCTCGCTCTCGTAATGGCATTTGGGGGAGTGGATGAGGTTAAAAAGCACTACAGGGAAGCGGCATCTTACGGGTACCGTTTTTTTTCATACGGCGATGCAATGATGATACTTTGAGGAAAGAATGGAATTTTCTCTCCTGGTAAACGATAGGGAAACTCACGCAAGGGCTGGTGTCATACGGACAGCTCACGGGGAATTTGAAACTCCCGCATTCATGCCCGTGGGAACGGGGGGTACCGTAAAGGCAGTCACTCCAGAGGAGCTCTATGAGATTGGATACGGTTGTATCCTCGGGAATACCTACCACCTGAACCTTCGCCCCGGCCCGGAAGTTGTCCGATCCCAGGGGGGGCTCCATTCCTTCATGAACTGGAAGCGGAGCATCCTCACGGATAGCGGGGGATTCCAGGTCTTCAGCCTCTCCCCGATCAGGAAAGTCACAGAGGAGGGAGTCCGGTTCCGATCCCACCTGGACGGAGCGCTGATCGACCTTACTCCTCGCAGGGCCATTCTCATACAGCAGGAGCTGGCTTCGGACATCATGATGCATCTCGACGTATGTGTGACCTATCCCGCTGATGAGAGCCGCGTAAAAGAAGGGGTCACACTATCCGCGTTATGGGGGAAGGAGTCGCTCGCACTTGTTCGTGAAGGGGAGGGGACCCTATTCGGGATCGTCCAGGGAGGCATGTCGAAGGAGTACAGGGATCTCTCCATAGCTTTGAATCTGGAAAACCCATTTGACGGGTATGCCATCGGAGGCGTTTCAGTGGGAGAAGGGAAGGAGTTGATGAAGGAGATAGTCGGGCATACCGCTCCCCGCCTACCCGAAGAAAAGGTGAGGTATCTCATGGGAGTGGGGACACCGGAGGATATACTTTTCGCTGTGTCCATGGGAGTGGATATATTTGACTGTGTGCTCCCCACGAGGAACGGGAGAAATGGCTACCTCTTTACATGGAAGGGAGGGATAACGATCAAACAGGAGCGGTACAGAGATGATTCCTCTCCCCTGGACGAGGAGTGTTCCTGTTACACATGTAGAAACTATTCACGCTCTTACCTCAGGCATCTTTATATGAGCAGGGAGATTCTCTCCTCGAGATTGAATACGCTCCATAACCTTTATTTTTACAGGGAACTCATGAAAAATATCAGGGAATCAATTATCAATGGATATTTTCCTCTATTTATGAAACAATTTCCAAGTTTACGCGGGGAATATTTCATAGAAGAGGACGGAGGTGTGTGATGGTGTTTGGATCCATAGCATACGCGGCAGGAGGAAAGGGGGGGGGCTCGTCCAGTTTGATTGGCCTTTTGCCCATCCTCTTGATGTTTGTCATATTCTATTTCATTCTCATCAGGCCCCAGCAGAAGCAGGTAAAGAAACATCGGGAGCTTGTGAAGAACCTGAAGAAGGGGGACAGGGTGATCACCTCGGGGGGTATCCACGGGTCGATTACCGGGATGACGGATCACGTGGTTACTCTCGAAATTGCTGACAACGTGAGAATCAAGGTTACAAGGAGTGCTGTGTCCGGCCTTGGAAAGGACCAGGAGGTTCAACAGGCACAGAAGAAGGAGAAAAATTCTTGATAGAACCCGAAAGGAGTTTCCTACATGAAACGGAGCATACTCTGGCGATCTCTTCTCGTAATTCTGGTTGCCCTCATAGCACTGATTCTTGTTGTACCGAGCCTGACTTCTCACGTACCTTCCTTTTTACAGAAGACGGGTAAGATCAACCTTGGCCTCGATCTCCAGGGGGGGATATTCCTCCGACTCGAGGTGGAACTGGACAAGGCAGTTGAAAATACCCTTTCCCGGTACGCCGATGACGTGCGCGACTCCCTCCGGGAGAAGGGGATCCCCGTACTGAGTGTGAGAAAAGCTTCTCCATCCTCTTACCAGATAACCATTCCTCCAGGAGAATTTGTCGAGCGGGCAAAAGCTATCCTCACCGACCGCTTTGCAAACCTCGATGGGGGGATTTCCGAAATAAGGGAGGATGTGGCGAAGATCACTCTTGCCATGAAGGAGTCGGAGGTAAATTTCATCCGTACGAACTCGGTCAAACAGGCGGTTGAGACAATACGGAACAGGATAGACCAGTTTGGAGTGAGAGAACCTCAGATTGTGAGCGAAGGGATCGACAGGATCGTGATCCAGCTTCCCGGGATCAAGGAGAAAAGGAGGGCAGTTGACATCATTGGAAAAACAGCCGTCCTCGAGTTCAAGATGGTTGACGAGGAACACAGCCTCGAAGAAGCTCTCCAGGGAAACGTTCCCTCGATGTCAAAAGTGTATTATCAGAAGTCGGTTGACAGGACCGTGGGAATTGTCTCAAAGAGCCCCATACTCTTGAGGAGCAAGACTGAACTCACAGGAGATCATATCAAAACGGCCCGTGTGAGCTTTTCGAACCGCTCCGGTTCCGCCTATGTTTCCATTTCCTTTGATTCCATAGGGTCGAAGATCTTCGACAGGGTGACGGGGAACAACGTGAAGAAGAGGCTTGCCATCGTTCTCGACGGGACAGTTTACTCCGCTCCCGTGATCCAGGAGAGAATCTCCGGGGGCCAGGCTCAGATAACCGGTAATTTCACAACTGAAGAGGCGTCAGATTTGGCCATTATCCTCCGCGCGGGTTCTCTTCCTGCTCCCGTGAAAGTGATACAGAACGTCTCTGTCGGTCCATCTCTCGGGAGGGACAGCATCGAAAAAGGGGTAAAGGCATCTCTGTTGGGGCTCCTTCTTGTTGTCCTCTTCATGATTGTGTACTACAAGTGGTCAGGTGCCATCGCCGATCTGGCCCTATTTCTCAACCTCCTCTTTCTCCTGGGCGCCATGGCTGTCCTCGAGGCGACTCTTACACTTCCAGGAATTGCGGGAATCATCCTCACTATTGGAATGGCGGTGGATGCGAACGTTCTCATATTCGAACGGGTACGAGAGGAGTTAAGAATAGGAAAGACCGTGCGTGCATCCATCGATGCGGGATACGATAAAGCTTTTTTCACGATCATCGACTCACATATCACCACACTTATTACTGCTGCGGTTCTATTCCAGTTCGGTACCGGGCCGATCAAAGGATTTGCCGTTACCCTCTCTCTCGGGGTGGTCATCAATCTCTTCACCTCCCTGATCTGCACAAAAGTGATATTCGATTACTTTAATATGAAGCGTCCCATGAAAAAACTAAGTATCTGAGGAGAGTTTAATGGAGATTGTGAGAGACACGAATATAGATTTCATGAAGATGAAAAAAATCTCCTTTACCGTGTCGGCCATCCTTGTCTTTTGCGGGTTCGTGGCCCTGGCACTCATCTTCTCAGGGAAGGCTAACCTTGGGGTTGATTTTGCAGGAGGCACGTCGGTTCAGATCAAGTTCAAAGAGCCGGTGAAAGTAAATATGCTGAGGAAGGTTCTCGGAAAAGCGGGCTTCAAAGACGTGAAAATACAGGATTTTACCTCTGGAAATGTGGTGCTCATAAAGGTGGGGCAGAAGGGCGGAAAAGGGGAGATGGTAGCGGACAGGATATCGAATGTGGTCAAGGATGCTGTCGGTTCCGCGGCCTTCGAGGTTCAGGCTGCCACGGAGATCGGGCCGGCAATCGGAGAAAAACTTCGAAAGGATGCCTTAATCGCCGTGCTCATATCCACTATCGGGATCATACTTTACGTAGCCTGGAGGTTTGAGTTCAAATTCGGTGTGGCTGCCGCGATTGCCACTTTTCACGATGTCCTCGCTGTCCTGGCGATATTTACCCTTCTCGGAAAAGAGGTAAACCTCCTCCTCGTGACGGCGCTTCTCACCCTTGCGGGGTACTCCCTCACCGATTCAGTCGTGGTCTTTGACAGGATACGTGAAAACCTGAGAGGGAGGAGGGGGAAGAGCTTCAGCGAAATCACGAATAAGAGCATAAACGAGGTCCTCAGCAGGACCGTGATCACTTCAGTGACAACCTTCATTGCTGTTGCCACACTTCTGTTCCTGGGGGGGGAAGTGATCCGCGATTTTGCTCTTGCCCTTGCCATAGGGATCATCGTCGGTACGTATTCATCCGTATTCGTGGCATCTCCTCTTGTAGTCGTCTGGAGGGGGGAGAAACTCGTACAGGTGAAGAAATAGGCGGAGATGGGCCTCCAGACGGCCAAAATATGGGACATACAGGATACGGACTCACAGACTGTGGAACTCCTTGCGAAGGAACTCGGAGTTTCAAGGCTCACGGCAACTCTCCTCGTTAACAGAAACATACTCCTCCCTTCGGAAGCGGACAGGTATCTCAACGCATCACTTTCTTCCCTCACAGACCCTATGAAAATGGCGGATATCGAGAAGGCGGCACGGAGGGTCATCGATGGGTGTATGAGGGATGAGAAGATCTTCATCTACGCTGATTACGACGTGGACGGCGCCACGAGCGCCGCAATCCTTTTCCTCTTCCTCAAGGAAATATTTCCCGATCTCCACATCTATATTCACCAGAACGACAGGCGAAAAGACGGATACGGTGTGAGGGCTCCCTACATCAGGTATGCGGCGCGAACCGGTTATTCCCTTATCGTGACGGTGGATTGCGGAATATCGAACTTCAAGGAAATCGAGGAGGCTCTTTCCCTGGGAGTCGACGTCATCGTCACGGATCACCATATGATCAGCGAACCTATCCCGAGAGCTCTGGCGGTCATGAATCCTCAAAGAGAAGATTGCCCATACCCCTTTAAAGGGCTCGCGGGGGTGGGCGTTGTCTTTGCTCTCCTTTGCGCTTTACGGAAGATGTTGAGGGAAGAGGGCTTCTTTAAGGGTAGGGTTGAACCGGCTCTTGCTCAATACCTCGACCTCGTATCCCTGGGAACTGTGGCTGATCTCTGCCCTTTGACGGGAGATAACCGGGTTTTGGTGCGGCACGGACTGAAAGAGATGAGGAACAATCCCCGTCCGGGGATTCGTGCCCTCATTGAGGTGGCGGGCATTAAAAGCGGCTATCTGACAGAGACGGATATAGGGTTCAGGATTGGCCCCCGTTTAAACGCTGCGGGAAGAATAGGTGACTCTATGCTCTCATCGGCGATTCTCGTAGAGCAGTCCTACGAAAGGTCCCTGGATATGGCCCGCACCCTTTCGAGGGAAAATTCCCGGCGCCAGAGGGAAGAAAAGAAAATTTTCGACGAGGCAATCGAGGTAATCGAAGGGGAAGGTTTGGGCAAAGACAGGGTGATCGTTGTCTGGTCCAGTTCGTGGAATGTGGGGATTGTGGGAATTGTTGCGTCAAAGATTCTCAATACCTACAACCGGCCTTCCATCGTCTTCGGGGGGGAAAACGGAGTTGCGAGAGGGTCCGGAAGAAGTGGTGGAGAGCTGAATATCCTGAAGATTCTCGATGGCTGTTCCTCTTACATGGAGGGGTATGGGGGTCATCCCAGGGCCGCTGGCCTTTCAGTGAGGACGGACAGAATCGAGGAGTTTAGAAAAGGGGTTAACGAATCTGCCCTCGACCTTTACGGGTCGGAGGAAATCGTGTCAACCTTTTCGGTGGACGGAGAGGTTTCTCTGGAGGATCTTGACGGGAAATTTCTCAAAGAACTTGATTCCCTGTCACCTTTCGGGTCCGGAAATCCAGAACCTCTTTTCTACGCGAAAGGCCTTCTCCTCACCGATATTACCGCCCGCAGGAGGGGAGCAGTCACTTTTTGCGTTACAAGAGGAGGCCTTACCCTGGATGCGGTTGCCTTCAACCTTGGTGTGGATTCCCTTTCTAATGGGTGCGAAGCGGACATTCTCTTTTCCCCGAAGGAATCGGTCTCACGGGGAAGGGGGAAAGCAAAGCTCATGGTAAAAGATTTTCGGTTTCATTAGACAGAAGAGTGGCCAGAGGATCCCATGGGGCTATTCGAGAAAATCAAGAAACATCTCAACAAAGCAATAACTGAGGGGGGTGACCCTCGAAAGATAGCCCTCGGATTTGCTGTGGGTACATTTATCAGCTTTACGCCTCTTCTCTCCATCCACACTCTTCTTGCTGTTGCAGTCGCGGTCTTTTTCCGGCTCAACAAGGTGAGTTCTATCGCGGGAGCCTGGGTAAACAACCCCTACACGATGCCCTTCATTTACTTCGCATCCTATAAACTGGGCGCGAAGATCCTTGGGAGCCATCATTCCCCTCCTTCATTTGCCCAGTTTACGCCACAGAATTTCGGTATCTTCGTAAAAGCATACGGGGGTCCTCTATTTTTGGGAACCGCCATCCTGGGACTGTTGGCCGCAATAATTGCTTATCATCTGATGTATTATGGGGTAGTCTCCTTTAGAAAGCGGAAAGGGAAAAAAGGGGGGAACGGTGAAGGATTTGAAAATTAATTTTGGAGGCCTTCCCGAAAAGTTCAGTTCCTGGAAAAATTCCCAATTTTCCGTGATCCCCGTCCCCTATGAAATGACGACCTCTTACATGGCAGGCACACGGCTGGGTCCCCGGTCCATTCTCACAGCATCTGAATATTTGGAGCTTTTTGACGATGAACTGAAGATAGAGCCTTACAGGGAAGGAATCTTCACCGCCCCCTTTGTGGAACCGAACCTGAAGACTCCTCAGAGCACATTGAGGGCGATTGAGAAGGCGGTGGGTAAATATGTGCGGCGGGGACGGTTCCCGGTTCTTCTGGGAGGAGAGCATACGGTTACCCTGGGAGTTCTGAGTCCTCTCATGAAGCGTCACGGATCTTTCTCACTCCTCCAACTCGATGCCCACGGGGACTTGAGGGACAGGTACCATGGTACGAAGTACAGTCACGCCTGTGTGGGAAGAAGAATCGTGGAGCAGGGAATTAACCTTGTTCAGGCAGGGGTGCGGAGCCTTTCTGAAGAAGAGGACAGTTTCATCCGGAGGAAGAATCTGCGGACTTACTATGCTCATGAACTTGTCAATAACCCCACTGAGGTGACCAACGCCATTGTGTCGAATCTCACAGACCCTGTCTACATCTCTGTGGATCTTGATTTTTTTGATCCCGGGGTCATGCCCTCGGTGGGAACCCCTGAACCGGGGGGAGTAGGGTGGTACACGGGGCTCCAGGTGATCTCCGAGGTGTTCCGGAAGAAGAGGGTAATAGGTTTCGATGTTGTGGAACTTTCTCCGATTCCGGGGGTTGTTGCGCCAGATTTCTTTGCTGCAAAGCTCGTGTACAGGATGATGGGGTATGCGGTCGCCGACGCTTCATCAAGCTGAGTCCTGGGGGAGGGAAGGGTAAAAGTGTGTGTTCCTTCGGAGGTATTTCTCACAAAGGGTGTGGGGCGTCACAGGGAGGAACTTCAATCCTTTGAACTTGCTCTTCGCAGCGCGGGGATTGCACGTTTCAACCTCGTCTCGGTGTCGAGCATTCTTCCTCCCGGATGCGATATCATACAGAAAAGGGATGGGCTGAAAAAACTTGCCCCGGGCCAGATCGTCTATGTGGTCATGTCAAGGCTCACGAGCGACGAACCGAGGAGGCTCATCTCAGCGTCTGTGGGATGCGCCCTTCCAAAGGACAGGTCTACATACGGGTATTTAAGTGAGCATCATGCCTTTGGGCAGACAGAAAGGGTGGCGGGGGACTATGCAGAAGATCTTGCCGCGGCAATGCTGGCCAGTACCCTTGGCATCGAGTTTGATGAGGATAAGAGCTGGGATGAGAAAAAGGAAGTGTGGAAAATAAGCGGAAAAATATACAGATCCTTCAATATTTCGCAATCTGCAGTTGTAAAGGACGAATACACGACCGTCGTGGCGGCCGCGGTGTTCGTACCCTGAAAAGTGAGGGAGGTGAAGATGAGAGGCGCTCGTATAGTATCCACAGGAAGGTATCTTCCTGAAAGAATTGTCCCTAACAGGGAACTTGAAGGAGTGATGGATACATCGGATGAATGGATTACCCAGAGGACAGGGATAAAAGAGAGGCGCTATGCGGGAGTGAAGGAGACCACTTCATCGATGGGTGTTGTGGCAGCGAGTAGGGCGATGGAGAAGGTGGGAATAGGGCCCGAGGCGATCGATTGCCTCATTTTTGCTACTCTTTCACCCGACTATTTTTTTCCCGGATGCGGTGTCCTGGTACAGGAAAAATTGGGGCTCGACTGTGTGGGAGCCATGGACGTAAGGGATCAGTGCACGGGGTTTATTTACGCTATATCTGTGGCGGAAACATTTGTGAAAGCGGGGAAATACGACCACGTCCTGGTGATTGGTGCCGAACTTCAGACTACGGGGCTCGATTTCACAACGGAGGGAAGGGACATTTCAGTCATTTTCGGTGACGGCGCGGGAGCTGCAATCGTGGGCCCCTGTGAAAAGGGAAGAGGCCTCCTCTCTACTCATCTCCACTCTGAGGGGAAGTACGCGAAACAGCTCTGGTGCGAGGCACCTGGAAGCGCGTCGCGACCCCACATCACAGAAGAGACGATCAGGAACAAACGCCATTTTCCGAAGATGAATGGGAAATTTGTTTTTGTCCACGCCGTGAAGAGGTTCCAGGAGGTTATTGATGAGGCTCTTACAGGAAACGGACTTTCCCGGGACGATCTTTCACTCCTCATTCCTCATCAGGCGAACCTGAGGATTTCCCAGGCGGTTGCAAAAGCTATGGGCCTTTCGAGGGAAAATGTATACACCAATATACAGAGGTATGGGAATACCACAGCCGCATCGATTCCCATCGCCCTCGATGAGAGTATCGAGGAGGGACGTGTGAAAGAGGGGGACATCGTCTGTCTTGCCGCTTTCGGCTCAGGTTTTACATGGGGTTCTGCCCTGTTAAGATGGTAGGTGACTATATAATACGGCCCATGGGGAGAGAGGATATCGCGGGAGTCATGGAGATTGAGGAAGAGACTTTTCCCACTCCCTGGAATGCTGATCTTTTCCTGGAGGAGATGGAGCGGGAATTTTCTTTTCCTCTTGTTGCGGCAGGTCCCCCCGGGTTTTCTCTGGGAGGGTATATCATATTCTGGGTTGTCTATGATGAATGCCATATCCTGAATATCGCTGTACGGTCATCAATGAGACGGAAAGGCCTGGGCCTTTTGCTCATGAAGCGGTGCGAGTCGATTTCTCTGGACCGAGGTGCTGCCCACGCCTGCCTCGAAGTGAGGGAGAGAAACGAGGCGGCCATAGAACTCTACAGAAAGTTGGGATACCGCTTCATGGGCTTGAGACAGAACTATTACGTGGACACAGGTGAGAATGCCTGGGTTATGATAAAGTCGTTTCCGGGAGAAGAGTGATCTATTTTACCGGAGAAATAAGGGAAAACAGCAGGATTTCCACTGAATGCTTTCTCATGAAGGTGACCACACCGGAGGCCCTTCCCTTTGTCCCGGGCCAGTTTGTAATGCTTCGGGGATGGAAGGGGAAAGACCCTCTCCTGCCCAGGCCTTTCGCCATCTACTCCTGGGGAAAGGACTCTTCCGGTTCTTCCCTTGAAATCGTGTACAAGATCGCGGGGAGGGGAACACGGATTCTCTCCGGACTCCACAGGGGAGACCCTGTCCATGTAAACGGCCCACTTGGACAAGGATTTACCCTTCCTTCCGGGACACGCAAGGTGGTTCTCGCGGGGGGAGGGATAGGCTTCAGTTCCATACTTCCCGTAGCTCTTGATCTGCAGAAGAAAGGCGTGGCGATGGAGGTTTTTCTTGGGGCGAGAAGTGCGTGTGCGATCCCTTCTCTTGATAATATCGGTGCACGCTCTCTGACCGGATTCTTCTCATATGTAACTGAGGACGGTTCGATGGGGGGCAGGGGGATGGTCACAGATATTCTGGAAAAGAAACTCGACGCCCTGGGGGAGAAGGAAAAGGAGGGACTGGTGCTTTTCGCCTGTGGCCCTCTCCCTATGCTCGAAAGGGTTAAGGGTATTACCCTTGAGCGGGAGATCGATGCCTATCTTTCTCTTGAAAATTTCATGGCATGTGGATTTGGGGTCTGCCTGGGGTGTGTGGTGAAAATTGGCTCAGAAGAGGGGTTTCGGCATTTGAGGGTCTGCAGGGAAGGCCCTGTATTTTCCGCGGGGGAGGTGATTTTTGATGACTGACCTCGCCGTCGTGATAGGGAAAAGCCGATTTAAAAATCCTGTGTTTACGGCCTCCGGCACCTTTGGGTACGGTCTTGAATTCGGTGAGTTTCTTGATCTTTCCTCTCTGGGAGCGGTGACGGTAAAAGGCCTCTCCCGTTATCCCGCAGAAGGCAACCCCGGGCCGAGAATAATTGAGACATCCGCGGGTATGCTGAACGCTATTGGCCTGCAAAACGTGGGTGTGGAAACCTTTATCGCCGGAATCCTCCCTGCTCTTGTCGAGAAGGAGGCGACGGTAATCGCAAATATTTACGGGAAGGCAGTGGAGGATTACGTAGCCGTGGCGGCTCTTTTAAGCGATGTTTCCGGAATCGAAGCCCTGGAACTGAATATTTCCTGCCCCAATGTGAAGGAGGGAGGCATAATGTTTGGCCAGGACCCGCGAATGGCATCGAAGGTTGTCAAGGCGGTACGCAAGGCAACGGAGAAAACGCTCATCGTAAAACTCTCACCGAACGTGTCCGATATCACCGTGGTGGCAAGGGCAGTGGAGGAAGCGGGAGCTGACGGCCTTTCCCTTATTAATACTCTCCTGGGCATGGCCGTGGATCTCGAGAGGAAAAAGCCCGTTCTGGGGAGTGTCACGGGAGGGCTCTCAGGGCCCGCCATAAAACCTGTGGCCTTGCGTATGGTTCATCAGGTGTATGGTGCCGTTGATATCCCTCTCATCGGGATAGGAGGGATCATGGACGCACGGGATGCCCTTGAATTTATCGTGACAGGGGCAACGGCCATCCAGGTGGGCACAGCCAACTTTATTAACCCCATTGCTTCGTTAGAGATCCTGGAAGGAATTAAAAAGTATTGCAAAACCAATAAGATATCCAGGATCGATGAGGTCAGGGGGACTCTGGTAAGCTGAAGAGGTGCCTGAAACCGCATTTTTTTCTTGCAGTATCTTACATAACAGGATAGTATGAGTGAAAGTGGGCGGAAAGCCCGCTTTTTTTTTGGGACAGGTGAAAGGGGTGTTCTCGATGAATGTGGATATGATAAAGAAGAATGTCCTCAAGGTAGCTTTGGAAGTCGCCGCACAGGAGACTTGTGAAGTTGTAGATCTGGAGTTGACCGGGGTTCCCGGGAGATACATGGTGAGGGTATACATTGACAGGGAGGGAGGGGTGACCATCAGCGACTGCTCATCCTTCAGCAGGGCTCTTGGGGCCATGCTCGACGTGGAAGACCCCGTTCCCACAGCATATTTTCTCGAGGTTTCCTCTCCGGGTATTGAAAGGGTGTTAAGGACGCAGAACCATTTCCAGAGGGTAGTGGGGAAGGAAGTGAAGATAAAACTTCTGTCTCCAAGAGAGGGGAGAAAGAACCTGAGGGGTGTCATCGAAGACGCGGGGAAGGGGGGAGTTTCCCTGGTTGTGGGAGAGGAGAAAATCGTGGTTGAGTATGAGAATATAAAGAGAGCCAACCTTAAGGAGGGGTCTTGAACAATAGAACGACCCGGGGAGTGATGAAATGATGTTTCAGTTGGGACAGATAATCAACCAGTTAGGGAAACAGAAGGGAATAGGGAAGGAAGTGATCATCGAAGCCATAAAGGAGGCCCTCGAATATGCCGCGAGGAAAAAATTTGGCCAGCAGAAAGAGGTGGAAGCCTTCTTTTACGAGGATACGGGAGAGTTCGAAATCATAGAGTATCGTGAGGTGGTTGAAAAAATAGAGGATAAAGAAAACGAGATATTCATCGACGATGCCCTCGAATATGATCCCGACGCCCAACTGGGCGATCATATCGGGTTCAGGATCACTACCAAGGAGCTGGGAAGGATCGCTGCGCAGACAGCGAAACAGATTATTCTCCAGAGGGTGAAGGAGGCGGAGCGTGAGGTGATCTACGACGAGTATATCGGGAAGAAGGGAGACCTCGTGAACGCCATTGTCCACAGATTTGAGAGGGATCTGATGATCGTAGACCTCGGGAAGACCGAGGCGATCATGCCACCCAGGGAACAGGTGAAAAGGGAGAGATATCGCCAGGGAGATAGAATCAGGGCATATATCAAAGATGTCTTGAAAACTCAGCGGGGACCCGAAATTATATTGAGCCGCACCGATCCCAGGCTGGTTCTCAAACTTTTCGAGCTCGAGGTCCCCGAAATGTATGAAGGGATCGTGACCTGTGCTTCCATCGCCCGTGAACCTGGTTCCCGGACAAAGGTTGCAGTAAAATCGAGAGATAAGGATATCGATCCCGTTGGTGCCTGCGTGGGACTTCGGGGAACCAGGGTTCAGAAGGTTGTGGAAGAGCTGAAGGGGGAGAAGATCGACATCGTCGCGTGGGAAGAAGACGTGGCGAGATTTGCCTGCAATGCCCTTTCCCCGGCGGAGATTATCCGGGTACTGGTCAATGAGACGGACAGCTCGATGGAAGTGATCGTTCCGGAAGATCAGCTTCAGATTGCCATAGGACGAAGGGGACAAAACGTGAAGCTTGCATCCAAGCTTATAGGTTGGAATATAGAGGTTCGCCAGGAAGGGAAAGCGATTGATGCCCTCGCTAAGGCTGAAGCCCTTTTCGGGGGAAGTGAAAAGGAAGAGGGTGAGGGAGAAAAAGGTGAAGAATCTGCTGACGCTGAGGGAGGCGAAACCCTGAAGGCTGGGGAATCCCCGGAAGTTGACGGAGAGGGAGAGGAGGGGGAAGCGGGTGAAGAATCTGCTGACGCTGAGGAAGGCGAAACCCTGAAGGCTGAGGAATCCCCGGAAGTTGACGGAGAGGGAGACGAGGGGGAAGCGGGTGAAGAATCTGCTGACGCTGAGGAAGGCGAAACCCTGAAGG
>CAZPLX010000010.1:0-750 GCA_964587345.1 uncultured bacterium | reverse complement strand
CTGAGGAATCCCCGGAAGTTGATGGAGAGGAGAGTGAAGAGGGAGAAGGAGAAGAGGAAAACTCTTCTGAAGAGAAAAAGGAGTCGTAGTGAGATGGGGGGAGAGAGGAAAGGACATGTTCCTTTAAGGAGCTGCACCGTGTGTGGTAAAAAGGGTGAAAAAAAGAATTTTATAAGGATCGGCGTCAATAGGGCAAAAAAATCTCTCTCTCTTTCCGGGGAAGAAAAGGTGACGGGAAGAGGGGTCTATGTCTGTAAAACTTCATGGTGTATGATTGAATTGAAAAAATTGATGGAAAAAGGAAAGTTCAAAAGAGTAAAAGGCTTTCTTCTCCGGGACATTGAGAGTTTTAAGGGGGAGATAGAGACTTTGATATCATCTATGTTATTGAAAGAGGGGGCAGTGGATGGCGAGGATCAGGATCAGGGAACTTGCAAAAGAACTTGATGTAAAAAACGCGCTACTCATCGATGTTCTCAACAGGAGGTTTGGTTTAAGAGAGCTGAAACCGGCGAGCGGCATCGATGATGATGTAGCCGAAAAACTTCGGATCCACGTGATCAAGGAGAAGGACAAGGGCTCCAAAGCGGAGATTATCGAAGGGACAGACGGCGCGGTTGTGAAGAAACACAGGACCTTTGTTCTCAGGAAAAGGGTAGTAAAAGTAGAGGAGGAAGAGGTCCCTCCTCCGGAAGAAGGGGCCGTGGAAGAGCAGGATCAACTGATGGTCGATGCCGGTTGCGTCGGATT
>CAZPLX010000009.1:0-15929 GCA_964587345.1 uncultured bacterium | reverse complement strand
CACTCAATCCACAATTTCTGTGTTGTCGATATGTCGAACTTCTATCTCGACATTATCAAGGACAGGCTTTATGTAACCCGGAAGAGGAGCAGTGAGAGAAGAAGCGCCCAGACTGCCCTTTTTCATATTTTGAAAGGCCTTCTTGTCCTTACCGCACCGATCACCTCCTTCACCGCGGAAGAAGCCTGGGATTTTTCTCCCCAATTCAAGGGGAAAGGAGAGAGCATATTTTTCGAAGAGTTCCCCGTTTCTATTCCCCTGGAAGGGGAAGAAAGCCTCGTAAAAAAGTTCGACGCCCTGATCAGCGTCAAGGAGGATATTTCAAGAGCCCTTGAATTGAGCCGGAAGGAAAAGGTTATCGGTCACTCACTGGATGCCGACGTGGAGGTGTGCGCAACCGGAGAGAAAGGGAAGATGATCGAAGATAACCTTTCTCTGATGAGGGACATCCTTATCGTAAGTTCTGTGCGTGTTGTGAAGGATCTGCCGAATGGTGCCTTGGAAGGATTAGAGAACCCGGACATCAAGGTATCCGTCTCCATGGCGAAAACATTGAAGTGCGATCGCTGCTGGAAGTACGATGAGACAGTCGGTACCTTTGAGGACCACCCGAAGATCTGTGTCCGATGCAGAGAGACGATAGGGTGAAGCCCTCCTCCGCACCCCTTAGATACCCCCTTTTTCTGGCAGCGTCCATCCTCATTCTGGACCAGGCAACAAAGCTTGCCGTCAGGATTCATCTTCCCCCAGGGAAAATAATCGAGGTAGTCCCTGGTTTCTTTCATATACTCTTTGCGAAAAATACAGGCGTCGCCTTCAGTTTTCTTTCCCGGATAGACCCGAAAGTCATCAACCCACTTCTTATTGTCGTAAATATCCTCGTCCTCGCCCTCCTTCTCTTCATCCTGGCGAGACATGCAAAAAGCTATCTGACCTGGAGTTCTTATGGCCTGATCATCGGCGGAGCCCTTGGGAACCTCTTTGACAGGATTTCTCTGGGGTACGTGGTTGATTTTATAGAACTCTTTCTTGGAACTCATCATTGGCCAGTCTTCAATGTAGCCGATTCAGCAATAACTATCGGAATAATTTTGCTCATCGCTGATCTCCTCTATTTCGGAAAAGAGAAGAAGTGAGTAACGTCCGAAGTCCTACGTCCTACGTCCGCCGAAATAATTAAACCACCTGGTTTTAAAGTCCCCCTCCCACCACCATCCTTATGGCGTTGTTTCCCGTATCGGCAATGTAGAGATTCCCCTCTTCGTCGACTGTCACGTCCCTCGGGTTTATGAGGCCAGCCGAATCGGGAGGAAGAGGCTGGAGGATTGAGGAAGAGTTATTACCACTAATATAATTATTCGTTGATATAGCAATGCCACTAGAATCATACTCAATTTTATAAATATTGCTATTTGAACTATCACCACATAAAAATAATTTATGCGGGAAATAACCATAAACACATCCTTTATATAAAACCGAATCGGAGAAGCCAATCCATGTATCAAAATATCCTAAGTCTCCGTATTGTGTAACTTTTTTGTTAACGTCATCTATCATAAAAATAGTATTTTTATCCGGAGCGGAAAAAATTAAATCCTTTCCATTGAATCCTTGGCTTCCAAGCCCTGAAATTGAAAGATCCAAATTATCAGATATTTTCCCATTATTAATGTATCGGACTGCTCCATTTGTTGATTCAACAAAATATAGTCCTTTCTTGAAAATATAAGATATATATTTTGGACGATAAATAGGTGAGTCTATTGCTATGGATTGATCATTAGCATAACCTTGAGTTCCATTTCCTCCAAATCTTTCAACAAAACCATTATTAACTAGATATATTTTATTTTCTATAAATACTGAGAAATAAATCGTGCCATCTCGGTCAACAGCCATAGAAGAAGGATTTTCTAAAGGAGTTTGCGATGCATCTGTATTCTCAAGAACCACACCTTGTTCTCCATTTCCAACTAAATTTTTTATTTTCCAATAATTATCAAATTTTTTGATTTTAAAATTATTTGCATCCAAATAAAATAAACCAAGACCATTTATATATTCAACCTCCGTAGGTCCACTGAGAAGGGCATCTCTCGCATAGGTACCGTCAGGACTGTCTCCCGCTCCCTTCCCCCCCGCGATGGTAATCACCCACCCCTTTGGAACCAATTCCAGGGACACCGCCTTTTCCCCTCCCCCTTCCATATTGACTCCATAAGTAAATCCACGGGCGACAAGATCCCCCAGTGAATCATACTCGTCTGCTTTTATTACGATATCTCTCGCGAGGGGAACTCCAGAAATAGATCCCTGGCCAGAATTTCTGCTGAATGAATAAGACTTTTCCTGAAAACCTGGAGCGGAGATCTTTACAAGGATCGAGTCATCTCCCTTCAAAATTCCCGGGTCAGCCTGTTGTGTGAGGGAAAGATCGAGGTTGAGCGTCCCTCCCGCGCCTCCACCGCACGTCACGAGAAGGGGCAGCAAGGCCACCATGAAAAAGTTTCGAATCACGCGGAAAAAACTCATAGATGGGAAGATATAGGATAATCGCCATTTCTGTCAATAATCCTTTCGAGGGGAAAGGGCCTGCAACATACCTAATAAAAAGAAAAGCGGGCGTGGCGCCCGCTTTTCCGATGAGATACTATTTTGCTCAGCAGTCGTAGTAGAGCATGAATTCCGCGGGATGAGGCCTCGTCGTAATCTCCTTGATCTCGTGCTCACGCTTGTATGATATCCACATCTCGATTACATCGGGAGTGAACACATCCCCCTGAAGGAGAAATTCATTATCATTCTCGAGTTCATTTAGAGCTTCTTCCAGGGACCCCGGTGTCTGAGGCACCCCAGAAAGCTCTTCAGGAGAGAGAGCGTAGATGTCCTTATCGAGAGGGTCGCCCGGATCGATCTTATTCTGGATACCATCGAGGCCTGCCATTAACATGGCGGCAAAAGCGAGGTAACCGTTCGCCGCGGGATCTGGAGTTCTGTACTCGAGCCGCTTCGTTTTAGGGGAAGGAGAGTACATGGGAACTCTCACCGCGGCGGACCTGTTCCTGCTCGAATAGGCGAGGTTTACGGGAGCCTCGTATCCGGGAATGAGCCTCTTGTATGAATTGATGATTGGATTGCTGAAGGCACATACCGCTTTCGCGTGTTTCAGAAGTCCTCCCGCATAGTAAAGGGCCATCTTCGAAAGCCCCCCGTACTCTTCTCCCGCGAAAAGAGGCTTCCCATCCTTCCAGATCGACTGGTGGGTATGCATGCCGGAACCGTTGTCCTCGAAGAGGGGCTTCGGCATGAAGGTAGCGGTCTTGCCAAACTGCCTTGCCACATTTTTTACTATGTACTTGTACCATTGAAGATTATCGGCAGACTGGACAAGAGGAGCAAACCTCAGGTCGATCTCGGCCTGACCGCCGCACGCCACTTCGTGGTGCTGGCACTCTACCTTGATACTCACCAATTCCATGAGCCGAACCATCTCGTCCCTTAAGTCGTGAAGGGAATCAGTTGGTGCCACGGGGAAATACCCTTCCTTGTACCGGGGCTTGTACCCTAGGTTTGGGTTCTCGTCTTTACCCGTGTTCCACTGGCCCTCGGAGGAATCGATCTGGTAAAAGGTGTAGTTCTTCTCACACGAATACTTCACATCGTCGAGAATGAAAAACTCCGCCTCGGGCCCAAAGTAAGCCGTATCGCCTATCCCCATCGACTTCAAAAAGGCTTCCGCTTTCCTCGCGACGTTTCTCGGGTCACGAGTATAGGCCTCTTTCGTGATCGGGTCGAAGACGTTGCAGATGAAAGTGATTGTTTTTCTTTTGATGAAGGGATCGATCACTGCCGTTTCTGGATCGGGCATAACGAGCATGTCGCTTGCGTGAATGGGCTGCCATCCCCGGATGGAAGATCCGTCAAATCCAAAACCCTCCTCAAAAGAATCCTCATTCAGCTCATACACAGGAACGGCAAAATGCTGCCAGAGTCCGAGAAAGTCAAGGAATTTCAAATCCACCATCTTAACATCGTTTTCCTTGCAAAAATTAATTACTTCTTTTGGAGTCATCTTCTCTCCTCCTCATTTTGATTATATATATGAATAATCCTAGATCGCATCCTCTCCCCGCTCTCCCGTACGAATCCGGACCACATCGGAAATATCCGAGATAAAAACTTTTCCGTCTCCTATCCGCCCTGTACGGGCAGCATTTTCGATGGTCTCGATCACTTTCTCTGAAATTTCATCAGTCACGGTAATCTCAATTTTTATCTTTGGAAGAAAATCGACAACGTACTCGGCACCTCTGTATAGTTCCGTGTGCCCCTTCTGACGGCCGTATCCTTTGACTTCGCTCACAGTCATCCCCTGAATCCCTATATCGTTAAGGGCCTCCTTGACTTCATCGAGCTTAAAAGGTTTGATAATTGCTTCAATTTTTTTCATAAAATCACCCTCCTAAAGATAACTTACCACTCAAGAATCATGCCAAACCAGTCCTTTCCTCTTTTTTCTTAAATATTTATAACTATTTGAATTCAATAAGAATATACCATTATAATAGATCGAGTAGGGAAGCCACTTTTTGTTTTCATCCGGTATTTAAATTAGTGCGTAAAAAACCATCAAAAATATGCGCAATACACAGGCAACCCCATTTAGGAGAGTATGGCTTGGATTATATCGGATTTCAGGCAAAATATGGAGTGAATTATTCAATAAAGGGATCCCATACTTTATAGGGATTGAACATGTGCACGTATTCACGGCTACCAGGGAGAAGGAGGGGACAATGATCCGGATCATAATAGACGGGTATAACCTTCTTTTTCGTATGGGAAGCTATGGAGGTGGGTCCCTCGAGGATAATCGTGATGGCCTCATGGACATGCTCTCAGAATACGCAGTTGCAAAAAAGAAGTCTCTCATAGTGGTCTTCGATGGGCAGAAGGTGGCCCGAGAAAGAATTGCGGGGAGGAAAGGGGTGAGGGCCTTCTTTACCGATCCACCGGAGAGTGCTGATGACAGGATCGTGAAACTTGCCCGTTCTCTGAGAGAAAAGGCTCTTGTGGTAACGAGCGATTCCGGCATCGTGTCCAGGATAGCCCCTTTGAATTGTGGCACAGCAACGGTGGAAGAATTCCTCCCTAAAATTGAAGAGGCATTCGCCTATTCTCTTAAAGGGGAGATTGCAGATGATGAGAGAAGTGAAAAGAGGGAGAAAAAAGGTCCGTCAAGAAGATCCTCAAAAAAAGCACGGAAAAAAAAGCGCTACCTGGACAAACTATAAATTATAGTTCCAAGTTCAAACCCCCTATGACGGAACTGCTCGTTTCAACAAAAACACGTTTCAGCAAAAAATAGTTTCATTAAAAAATGTTTCATGAAAATCGGTTTGTGATTTTCGTAGGACCTCGGACATGGGACTTCGGACAACCAATCAACCAATAAAGAGTTCTCGGTTTTCTCTAAACTATGAACTCTCCACTATCCTTTTGTTATGAATTTATTTTCTTTCCCTTCCACCAGCTTCCGAATATTTCCCCTGTGCGTGTAGATAATACAAAATGCCATGGCCAGAGCGAGGCCTATGTAGATTTTCGAAGAACCGAGAAGGGATATCATGAGGGGAAAAAAGAGGGCAGAGGAGAGGGAGCCCAGGGAAACATATCCGGTTAAAAAGAGCACGATGGCGAAGACAAGAACCAGGAGCAGAGCAGTTACAGGAGAAAAAAATAGTACAATCCCAAACGCGGTTGCGACACCCTTGCCTCCCTTGAATTTGAGGTAGAGGGGGAAGATATGACCGAGAAAGGCGGCAAGAGCGATGAGAGAAAATATAGTGTACGAATCCGGGGAAAACACTTTGCTTCCCAGGAAGAGGGGGGTAAAACCCTTTCCCCCATCAAGGAGCAGGGTGACAATTCCTCCCAGCTTCCCCACAGTTCGAGTCACGTTGGTTGCCCCGATGTTTCCCGATCCCACCTTTCTTGGATCCGCCCCACCTCCGAAGAGATAGGCCACGATAAGACCGAATGGTACAGAACCGAGGAGGTAGGCCCCTCCCACAAAAGCAACTCCCTGTAAGAGTTCCGGACTCAATGCTTCACCCACTTCGGGGAATAGTTCACAACTTCTCTCTCACAGAGCGCACCTTCTCTTCCATGCGGAAGGAATTTCCCTTCCTGTAATCTACCTTGATGTTCACAGAGACCCGATCGCAGTCCTTCGCGAGAGCCCTGAAACAGTCACCAATCACGGAAAACACCTCTTCCCACTCTCCCTCGAGAACCGTTCCCATAGGATGGAGCTGAAATCTGATTCCCCTTTTCTCCATAATCTTCACACACCGGGCCACATAAGGGCTCAGGCTTTCCCCCCTGTCTACGGGAAAGATGCTTAACTCGGCCATGACCATGTCAGACACCCCCTTTGAGCACGTCTCCATACTTTCTCCCGAGAAATGCACGGATCTTTTCGAAAGCTTTCTCAATATTTTCCAGGCTGTTTGCGTAGGAAAACCGGATGAATCCTTCCCCGTTTGTGCCGAAATCTATTCCCGGGGTCACTCCCACTCCTGCCTCCTCGAGGATTTCGAAGGCGAAGGAAAAGGAATCTTTTGAAAAATGACTCCCGTCTGCGAGGACGTAGAAGGCACCTTTTGGCTCACTTCTCACTACGAACCCGGAGGCCTTGATTTCCTGAAGCATGGCCAGCCTCCGCTCGTCGAACACATTCCGCATTTTTTCCAGGTGAGTTTTTCCTTCCTTCAAAGCAGCGATGCCCCCGTACTGGACAAAGGCATTTGGAGAAATAAAAAGGTTCTGCTGTAGTTTCTGAATGTCCCTGACGAACTGCCCTGGCGCAATGAGATAGCCGAGACGCCATCCAGTCATGGCGTAGGCCTTGGAAAAACCGTTCAGCACGAAGCTGTTATCAGAAAAGTTCAGAAAAGTGTCTTCCTTTCCCTCGTACACGAGCCCATGATAGACCTCGTCGGAAATGATCGTGATCCCGAGTTCAGCGATCATTTTCATCGCTTCTTTCTCAAGGAGCGTTCCCGTTGGATTTCCAGGGGAGTTTAACAGTATGGCCTTCGTTTTCCTTCCCAGGATCTTCTTCACATTTTCAATGTCGAGAACATAATTATCCCTGTCGTAGACGTTAATCCATCGGGGGACCCCTCCAGAAAATTTCACGAAGTTCGGGTAGCAGGCATAGCAGGGGTTTGTGAGAATCACTTCGTCCCCCGGCTCTATGAGAGCGGATAATGCGAGAAGGAGGGCAGGGGAAGTGCCGTTGGTGATGATCACATTCTCGGGAGACAGGGTGACTCCATACCGATCGAAGTAGTGCTCTGCCACACATTCCCTCAAGGAGTAGATTCCCAGCGAATGAGTGTAATTTGTTCTCCCCCGGTCCATAGCCTCCTTTGCCGCTTCTTTGATCAGCCCGGGGGTGTCAAAATCAGGCTCTCCAATCTCGAGGTGGATAATCTCCTTGCCCTCTTTCTCGAGAGTAAAGGCCCTCTCCATGATCTCCATGGCGAGAAAAGGTGATATTTCCTGCATCCTGTGTCTCATGAATAGTTACATGAACGAAAAATTACATTTATTTTATCAGGATAAAAGAAAAAAGGGATTGATACAATCGGGGAGGAACTCACCAAAGGAATAAAGAGAAGCGACAAGATGAAACCCGGTCCCGAACCCCCGTGAGCCCGGCGTCAGGTTCCCGGTTGAATCATCGGATAGCAGGACTGGTAACCCGCCGACTCCGGGTATTAGTGATCATCGTCAGTACTATCGTCTTTCTTAGGTTTTGCAACTCCCGACTCGAAGGCAGCCCTTTCAACTGCAAGAGCCACTTCCTTGTGCATCTCCATATTCAGTATTCCCGGAACAAGCTCACCCGGTTCCGCGAAGCGGGAAATAACCTTTGCGGCAGCGATCTTCATCCGGTTGTTGATCTTCCTCGCCCGTCCGTTCAATGCCCCCCTGAACACTCCAGGGAAAGCGAGGGCGTTATTTACTCCCTTTCCATCCGCCGCGAAGGAAGCGCCCCCCTCCTTCGCCTCATCCGGGAAAATTTCCGGTTCAGGGTTGGAAAGAGCGAGGATCACCTGCCCCTTGGTGATCATTTCTTTTTTTATCAGCCCTGCCACGCCGGTTGTGCATATGACAATGTCAGACTGCCCCATGATCTCTTCCAGTGTGGAAGGGATTCCTCCGGCATTTCTGAAAATTTCCCTGGCCTTTTTGTTGACATCGGCTCCCAGAAGCTTTCTCACTCCAAAGGCCTTGAGAAGTTTCGAAATGCCCATCCCTGCCGCTCCGAGCCCCACCATACCCACAACATCGTTCCTGATCATCATTCCCGCATACTTACTCGCGTTCATGAGAGCGGCAAGGACCACCACGGCAGTTCCATGCTGGTCGTCATGCATCACGGGAATATCGAGCATTTCCGAGAGCCTGTCCTCAATGATGAAACATTCCGGTGCTTTGATGTCCTCGATTTTGATGGCCCCGAAGGTGTGAGCAATCTTTGACACTACGTGTATTATTTCCTCGGGATCATCTGAATCGATGAGAACGGGAACACCATTGACCCTAACAAGGTAGTCAAAGAGAACCGCTTTCCCCTCCATCACTGGCATTCCCGCAAGAGTTCCGATATCGCCCAACCCCAGAACGGCAGAACCGTTCGTCACTATAGCCACGGTGTTGCCGATGGAAGTATATTCGTTTGCCTCTTCCGGATCCGCCTTGATCATCTTGCACACTTTCGCGACACCGGGGGTATAAATTTTCCGTATTGTGCTCACCCCTTCAATCTGGCACCTTGCTCTGGTCTCTATCTTCCCTCCCTTGTGGAGTTCAAGAACGGGGTCTACCACCTCAGAAATATAGACGCCTTCGACCTTCCCGACAGACTCAAGAACCTTTGCGAGATGTTTTTCATCGTTAACGAAGACTGTCACTGCACGCATATTGTATTCCATCCCGTAGCGAACAATCTGAATGTTGCCGATGTTGCCCCCCTGATCCCCCACAGCAGTCGCAAGCCTCCCCAGAAATCCGGGGGCGTCTTTTATCATCAGGCGGAGAGTTTTCACAAGCTTATCGGTGCCTTTTTCGATCTGCATCCTTTCCTCCTGTAGTCCAACTCAGAGCTCTCTCTTGCATTCACCTCCATTTTTCCTAAAAATAGATTAAGCACCCAACCCCTTATAAAATCAAGGTCCTTTTTAGAGAATGGCAGCGGAAGCAAGGTTTCCCATAATCTCGGTCCTGTCAAAAGCGAAGATACCCCTCTTCGGGGTTGCGGGAACCCATATCATGCGGGTGCTGAAAGAAATCGCAAAAAGTGAAAGCGAAGCAGTCTATGTACCCGCAAGGACTGAACTCTCTGCGGGTTTTATGGCAATCGGGTACGGGAGGGCAACAGGAGCCCCTGCTGTGTGCCTGGTAACCCCCGGGCCAGGGTTTCTCTTGAGCACTCCCGCTATGCTCGAGGCCTCTCTGAAAGAAACTCCCGTCATTTTCATTTCCGGGCAGATTCATCGTAACCTCCGTGGAAAAGGAGGGAAGGCTCTCCATGAATTTGAAAATCAGCTGTCAACGGCAAAGATGATCTTCCGTCACGCAGCCTTCGCTTCCACCCCATTCGAGGCTGATCGATATCTGGAGGAAGCACTCTCACGCTGCCTGGGACCCTCTCCCCAGCCCTCTTACATCGAAATCCCAGTCGAAGCGATGACCCCTTACGGGGGCGAAAATTCGATATCCTCCCCTTCTTCCGGGGAAGCAGGAGAAAGGAGGATTGAACTGTCTATGGAGATCGGGCAGCTTCTTTCAAAGTGTGATAAGCCCGTCATCCTCGCAGGGAGAGGTGCATCTTCTCCCTCTGCCCGTGAAAGCCTCCTCCCTTTCGCTTCATCACTTGGCGCTCCCCTCTTTACCACCATCTCGGGAAAAGGGATCGTCCCTGAAAGGCACCCTTCAAGCGGCGGTGTATACAGCCACCAGGGCGGGGGGAGGATTTTCAAAGAGAGTGACCTCTTGATCGGGCTGGGCCTTTCCTACTCCTACCTCTCAACGGGTAACAGGAGGTGTCCCCTTCCTCCCGCTCTCATCGATATCAATACCTCTCAGCAGGGACCAATCATACCCGGGGTGGAGGTCCTTCACGTAACCAGCAGTGTGGAAGAATTTTTCAAAAGGTTTCCCGGAAATGGAGAAAAAAGTGTGTGGGCACCACACCTGGGCACCAAAAGGGAGGAAATACGAAGGGATGCACGGAGGACATTCCCCCGGGAGATGGGGTTCATCGAAGTTCTGGAAGAAGTCGTGCCTCCTGATGCCCGCATATTCACGGACCCCACGATCCTTTCTTACTGGATGCGATACTTCTACCGATCACAAGGAGGAGGAAGGTATCACTATCCCTCAGGGAGCAACAGCCTCGGGTTCGCTCTTCCTGCCGCTATAGGTGCGGGCGTAGGAGAAAAAAGGGAAAGGATGGTAGTCGTCACGGGAGATGGAAATTTTCCCTACTTCGGGGGGGATCTCGCGTGTGCGAAGGAGCTGGACGGGGAAATCACAATTCTCCTGGTGAAGGACGGTGGGTATGGAGTCCTCAGGGAGTGGAATAAATGGGAGGGGGAAGAGAGGGTCGGGGTAAATCTTTATTCCCCGGATTTTAGAAAGATTTGCGCAGGATATGGATTTGAATATAATAAAGTTCTGTCTGCGACTGAACTGAAGGCTTCCCTCACAGAGGATAAAGCAGGAGGGAGCCTCCGTTTCATAGAAATAGGAACCCATATTAAACCACCATGGAGTGTTATCTGAAAGGATGTTTGTTAACTGTACCTTTTGCGGAGGTCAGAACTTCATCGGCAAAGAACGACTGAAGACTGGCGGACTGTCTCCGCCTCTTTGCTGGAAGTGCTTTACCCCGCTTCCCCTTTCTGGAGAAACTGCCGGGGGAGGAAGTGAATCAAATAGGTGCTGCAGGGACAACGAAAAAATAGAGGACAGAAAATGGAAAAAATCAAGGTAGCCGTGGTGGGAGTGGGAAATTGTGCGAGCGCCCTCATTCAGGGGATAGGGCACTACCATGATCTCGACAGGAACGAGGAAGATGGGACGAAGGAATTCGGGGGGCTTATCCACAGGAAAATAGGACCTTATGGGCCTGGAGATATGGATGTGGTGGCCGCTTTTGACATCGACGAGAGAAAGGTGGGAAGGACGGTGGGAGAAGCGATCTTCGCTCGCCCGAACTGCACTCCTGTTTTTCACGGTTCCGTGAACAGACAATCAGGAATAGTCCACATGTCTCCCCTGATGGACGGCTACCCGCCTCATATGGACGGATATTCGAAAGAGAACGTATTCGTCCCTTCATCCAGGGAACCGGAAGACGTGAAAAAAATACTCGAGGAAACAGGCGCAGAGATACTCGTTAATTTTCTCCCTGTGGGTTCACAAAAAGCGACCGAGTTCTACGCGGCTATTTGTCTCGAACTGGGGATCGGAATGGCAAACTGTATCCCCGTATTCATCGCATCTGATCCAGAATGGGGAGAAAAATTCAGGGAACGCAACATTCCCATAATTGGAGACGATGTGAAATCCCAGCTCGGCGCCACTATCCTTCACCGAAGCCTGGCGAAGCTCTTTGCTGACAGGGGAATCGCAACAGAGCGGACCTATCAGCTGAACACGGGGGGAAACACAGATTTTCTCAACATGCTGAACAGGGAGAGGCTCGCGTCGAAAAAGATCTCGAAAACAGAATCAGTAAGATCGGTCATGAAGGATGAACTGGATGATGAGAACATCCATGTGGGGCCCTCGGACTACGTGCCATGGCAGAAGGATAATAAAGTCTGTTTCATACGCATGGAGGGTGCCGGATTCGGAGGGGCTCCCATCGAGGTAGAACTTCGCTTATCCGTTATCGATTCACCAAACTCCGCGGGAGTTGTCATCGACGTGGTTCGCTGCCTGAAACTCGCGCTCGACGCCCACATAGGAGGCCCTCTCATCGAGCCTGCCTCCTACTTCATGAAGCATCCTTCCCTCCAGTATCCCGACGAGGATGCGCGGGTTGGCCTGGAAAACTTTATCGATAACGCTGTGAGGCTCAGCAAACACGGGAAAGAATTTGCTGAAGCTGTGAGCAAGAGTTCTCCCAGGTAAATGGACGGGTCGCAGCGGATATTTCCTCTCTTCTATCCTTGTAATAGTCTTTTTTCTCGAGAAATCGTTTCATGGCATTTCCTAGAGAACCTTCCAGACGGGGATCGAAGATCTCTCCTGCTCCATGGGTCTTCACAAAATCCCCCAGGAAAGTATCATGAGGGGCAATGAGAGGTTTTCCTCTCGTAAGAGATTCCATCCCTAACAAACCGAAGCTTTCGTAAAAAGAGGGAACCACCACGCAGTCCGCTTCATCCAGGTGGAAAGGAAGCTCTTTTCGCGGACATTGAGGAATAGAGACGACCTGACAATCTTCCTCCTCCCGCTCCACTCCGGAGATGACCAGGCAGGCACCCTCCCCCCTTACTTCTTCGAAAGCCTTCAGAAGGCCTTTAAGGTTTTTTGTCCGCTCATCCCGACCGGTGAAAAAAAAGAGGGGAGATTTCGAAGAGAGCGCCCCCAGGGGCCCTCTCCTTCTCTTCTGGCCGGGACTCTGCCTGAAGAAGTCTGATACTCCTGGTTTGACCACTGCTCCCTTATTTAATGGAAAGGAGTAAAACCGACTCGAAACCTCCAGGTCTTTTTGAGAGGGGAAGAGGATCACGTCAGAGTTTTTCTGCACGGAAAACTCATAATAGAGGCGTCCACTCCGAAGAAGGGCGGAAGGGTATATCTCACCAGTGAAGTGCTCCTTTACTTTCTCAAGAGTGTGGTGCATGTGGATGAGAGGAATATCCATCGAGGCCTTGACGTGAAGAGCTGCGGGTGCGGAAAGCCAGTAGTTGCTGAACAGAGCGTCTGTATCCTTCACGACCGCAGATGCGACTTTCCTGGAAAATATCTCTTTCACCGAGAAAAAGTCCTCCAGGGAAGGATTCGGGGGAAGGGAACACGCTATATGGTGCACTTTCAGATTTGCGTTCTTCTCCTCAATAAAATCATCACTTTCAGATCGGGTAAAAATATCCACTAACCATCCTCTCAGAGAGATCTTTTCAAGGACTTCCCGTAAAAAGACGTTCATGCCACCGGAGTATCCACTGCCGAAGGGCTCGTAGGGACAGGTGTGGTATGAGATTACCGCAAGTTTCATGTCCTTATTTCAACCCGGTACACGGGACGTGCCTGTCCGCCCAGGTCGTATTTATACTTCTCCTCACCTCTCAGAAAGTCAAATTGTTCCTTCCCCTTCACAATTGCTTCCTCGATAGCCTTCACGATGAGAACAAGGCCGGGGGAAGATTTTTTGTAGAGAGGGTCAAACCCTGAATTGTAAAGGAGGTACTCTCCATTGAAATCGAAAATCATGAGCCCTGATACTCGCTCTTTCTTCGCCGAATTGAGAAGAAATAGGATCTGCAACCATCCTTTTTGTGAATACCCTTTCGCCACTCCCTCGAAAAACTCTCTTCTCTTCCCCTTCCAGAAATTAAGCTTCTCCCTGTTAGAAGACATGTGGAGCCGGACGAATTCTGAGAGAGGATTGACACCCGATTTTTCCTCAATCCTGTCCCATACCTCCATCTCCAACCCCCCCAACTCCTCCCGGGCCCTGTTAATCTTTCTTCTGATTTCGTGGCGCTTTTTCCCTTGAAGAGAAGCGAGATAGAGGTCGTAGTCTTCAGGTAGATCAAGGAAGGGGGACACGTCTACCTGTTTCACCGAAACAGTGGTGCCCATGAGTGCCCGGGAGAGAAAGAAATCGGCCTGGACAGAGTCACCGTAAAGGTTATGAATCACGAAAAGACCATTATTGAAACACTCCTCCTTCCCGATGAAAGAGAGGAACTCACTAATAAACTCTTCTTCCCACCCCTTCTTTATAATTATTCCAAGTTTGTCGGAAAGGGATTTTCCTCCCAGGAGAAAATATGTTTTTGGGTACTCCCGGCAGTAAAAGGGAGCGATGCCTTTTATCTCTCCTCCTTTTTCCCCCATAAAAATGATCTTTTTCCGATCAGCGGAAAAACAGCTGTCCCAGACATTTAAATATTCCGATGTGAGGAAAGGAGACGGTTCCGCGGACAGCATGTTTATCTCATCAATCGTCTTCCAGGTATCTTCCCCGAGGGTGTCTAGAACTGTGAAATCCATTCCCTTTACTGTCTCGAAATCGCATGAACAAACTTCTCATCAGACGCAAGTTCGTCGGCGACAAGCCTGATTGAACTGTTCAGAGCTTCCTCAATCCCCTTTTCTGTGGAAAATGGAGAGGATACACTCGTTTTTCCCCGCATTCTCCCCGACCAGATGATACGCCCCTCTTTATTCGATAGAGTGAAATAGATCCTTGTCCGGCTCGAGAATGTAGCGAGGACCCCTTCCCGCTTTACGGAAACGAATAGATCCTCTATTCTTCCCGCCAGGTGAAAATCTGCGAGAAAACGTGATGCGTAGTCTGAGGGTGTTCCCTCCACGCTGATCCTCATACCACCATACCCTTTTCTCTCGAGGACCTTCATGACGACCTGTGGGATAGTTATCCCCACGGGCTCTTCCGTCACGATATCCACGCCTGTTGTATAATCTGCTCCGATACGCCCGCGGTCTTCACGGTCGTCTGAAAAATCGTTTACCGTAACCGTAACGGGAACGGGGAGCACCTCCTTTGTGCCATTTTCTTCCATGTACCGTATGGATACTTGTTTCTTTTCCAAATGGGCACAGGAGGTAACGAGAAACAGGAGTGGGAAAATAAGAACGGAGAAAATAATTAAACGCTTCATGGGAGGACCTCCCTTTAATTTCACAGCCCTTCCGGCTGTTGCGATAAAATATTATACATTCTTACGGCTTCTTCAACTGTTTTCCCTGAGCATCATGGGCTTCAAAGGAAGGGTGTGATGAAAAACAGAGAAATAGCGGATCAGTTTTACACTATCGCCGATTTCCTCGAACTGGATAACGACAACCCATTCAGAATCAGGGCCTACCGCAGAGGGGCGGATGCGATCCTCTCCTTTCCCGGGCCTGTAGAAAAGCTCTCCCGGGATGAGCTTACTCGGATTTCAGGTGTGGGGAATGAGATTGCGGCAAAGATACGGGAGGCTGTGACGCTGGGGGAGATTTCCCTCCTTCGCGACCTGAGAGAAAAGATTCCTGAAGAGCTGTTGTCAATGAAAAAGATACCCGGCCTGGGGCCTAAAAAAGTGGCTCTCTTTTACAGGGATCTGGGAGTAAGGAGCATAGATGAACTCAAGAGGGCCATGGAAAGGGGAGACCTTCTCACACTACCGGGGATTAAAACAAAGACAGTGGAAAATATTCTCAAGGGGATCGAATTCTATGAAAAAGCCCGGGAGAGAATCGCCCTTGGAGATGCCTACGCACTCTCAACCCTGGTTATAGAGGATTTGAGGGAAAAGGGGGCTAAAGGGTCGATCATGAGGGCAGGTTCCCTCAGAAGAGGGAAAGAATCCGTAGGAGATATAGACATACTCGTTGCCGGGGAGGAGGGATGTGACCCTGTGAGTATCCTTGCAGATTTCGAGGGGGTCACGGATGTCCTTGCCAGGGGGGCCACAAAGGGAAGTGTACGGGTTGACCGGAGAATCCAGGTGGATCTCAGGGTTGTGGATAGGGGGAGCTTCGGGAGCGCTCTCCAATACTTCACAGGATCTCAGGCCCACAATGTGAAAATCAGACACCTCGCAAAGAAATCAGGATTTTCCCTTTCCGAGTACGGCAGGAAGATGGAGGGGGACAACGCG
>CAZPLX010000008.1:0-16886 GCA_964587345.1 uncultured bacterium | reverse complement strand
GGTTTCCGGTAAGTAATGGTGTTGTGGCTCTACTAATCAGAAAAAGAGTGTGGAAGGGTGGTATCCATTGAAGATAAATAAAATACATATAATAGTGGGGACGCTCCTTGTTGCCCTTTTGGTTTTGCTGCTCCATCTTCCTGCTTTTGCCAGGGCAGGCCCTTCGGGGAAGACTGCTATACGGGTAAAAGCCCTTGAAAGCAAGGTCCAGGTTCGCTCACGTAATTCATACAGATACACTAATCTCCAGCTTCACACTCCTTTACACGCAGGTGACTTGATTATCACAGGTCCAAAAGGATTTGTGGCTTTGGAGACGAACACAGGCTTTTTCATACGTCTCAAGGAGCACTCCACTGTGGCTATCGCCCAAAGCTCTGATTCACTCCCGAAGCTCCGTTACATATCCGGTTCGGTGTACGTGAGTTCCATTGAGGACCGGGGATATGGCATTTCCTTCGCTCTCGTTACAGGGGAAAGTGTGCAGATGTACGGCCTTGGAGCATTCAGGATTGACAGGAATGACGCCGGAGGAGCCACGGTGACGGTTCGAGAGGGTCAGGTGAGGGTCCTTGGACGGGGAGGCGAAAAAGGGGTAGCTGAAGGGGAAGCCGCCTGGGTGAACAGGGGATTCCGTATCATCGCAGCAGTTCCCTCTGACAGCTGGGATAGCTTCGTGGAAAAGAGGGACGCAGACACACTCGGGTATCTCGGAAAATCGAAGGGAGAGAAAAGAGTTTCTGGATACGCTGGACCTGATGACTATACAGGTGGAGAAGATAAAAATCCAATTTATGGAGAGGAGGGCAGTTCCTCGAAGAGTGAGGCCAGAGCGTCCTACACCTATAGGAGTTCCTACCCCTACACCCCCTATTACAGCTATTACCCACCCTACCCTTACTACTCCTATGGATATTATCCCTACTCCCACTACCCTTACGGATACTACGGCTATGCGGGGGGGGTGCTCATCACGGGCTATTACATAGGGCACCGCCACCACCGTTCAATTCACCGCCACAGAGGTCATCGTGGAAATGTAACCCGGCATCGCCGTTCGCTCCTCCGTTCCCGCTCCCACAGGCGAGGACACCATCGAAGTAATTCTCATGGGATCAGGAGCCGCCCGAACCGACACTTTAAACTCCACCGCAGAGGTTCCGGGAACAGGGTGATCCGGAGAAACAATAGAGGGCGAACCTTCAGAGGGTCTCCACGGGGAAGGATGATCGAGAGAAGCAGGATGAGAAATGGGAGAAGAACAAGAATGGGAAACAGAAGCGGAACGAGAATGTGGAACGGAGGGAGACGAGGGTCACGGAGGTAAACCTTTGTACTTCCACTTATGAAATGGAAGCCCTTGATTTATGGCGTGATTTTTTATGGTGATACATGTTTTCATCCGCACGGGAGAGAAGGTCGTCAATGGAGCAGGGAGCAGAAGGAATATAATGGGAAATACCGTAACTCAAGGAGATATCATACCTCCCATCGAAAGTGCTGTTTTCCCTCTCCATGGTCTTTTCCAGGCGGTGAGCGATTAACGTGGTGACCGCATTTCCCGAAGAATCGATCAGAAGGATGGCAAATTCGTCTCCCCCGATCCGGGCAACCACATCAGATTCCCTGAAAGCCTCCTGGAGGATGTTCCCCGTGTGTACGAGGACCCTGTCACCTTCCTTATGACCGTAAGTGTCGTTAATTGTCTTCAAACCATCGAGATCTACATAGAGGAGCGACATCTCCGTGCCGTCTCTTTCAGCAAGCTTTTGCTGCTGCATGGCGAGGAGGAAAAATCCCCTCCTGTTGTAAAGTCCCGTCAATTCGTCTCGAAGTGAGAGGAAGCGCAGTTTCCTTTCAAGCTCTTTTTTATCTGTAATATCCCGGATTATCGCGAGAACTTCCTCTTTCCCGGCGGGAACGATACGCGTCTCGAAGTAGAGGGTGGTGTTATCGATGGAGAACTGGTTTTCGAGTAACTTCATCTCTCCACTCGATAACGCCTCAAGAATGGCGGCGAGTGATAACTCCACTTCGTTTTTAGGCAGGAACCGGTCGATCTTTTTCCCGATGATCTGCTCTGGGAAAGGGATAGGATCCTCGCTCTGGTTGGAAACGATCTCGAGAATTGTTCCGTCCCTTCGGATGCGGAAGAGGCGGTCCGGGAAGGCGTCTAAAAGAGCCTGCATTTTTCCCTTGCTCTGGAGCAGCTTCTCCCCCCAGAGGATACGCTTCTTGATGATCTTGGATGTGATGAAGCCGTAGACAACGAAGATGATGAACACGATGAAGCGTAAGAAAACTTCGACAGAGGAAACGTCGAGGATGTAAGAGTTCAGAAAGGGCTTCTTGTGAATAAATAGGCTCTCCAGGGCCGCGTTGGTGATGAAGACCAGGTTGCTCGCAACAAGAGAGTAGAAGATGACTCTATGTTCATCCTTGAATGGTAATTTTGATACTTCTCCCATAGTGACCTCTCCTTCCTCCTTTCGGATTATTTGCCTGGAAAATTTAGGTTTTGGTGGGCTATGAAGCAATAAAGTTTAAAAAGCCTGGTTCGAGAATAGTGTGAAGGATGATACAGCCCTACTGTGCTCGTTCAAGTACTTCTATGGCCGCCGATTCCACTTTTGATTGAACGAGAGTGGAATCGGAGAAATCGATGAAGGCCTCTTTGGCACCAAAGCCTTTCGAAATTGTTTCCAGAGTCTGTCTTGCGGAGTTCTGAACCTCCGACTGGAGCTTCGTTACCATGGTGAGAGCCATCTTGGATGCCTGCTCTTTCGCCTCTTCCACCAGGCGGTTCTTGTCCCCTTCGTCAAATCCGATGCCGAAGGCCTTGTTCAGGAGATCAGGGAGAAGCCAGGGGAGGAGTTTTGCGTTCTGCTCATCGTAAAAACTGATCCCCTTGATATAGATCTCATAGTAGCAGGGGGGCATCTTGAGTCGGTAGTTCCCCTCACCTATAGTCTCGATCTGGAAATCGGAACTTCTCAAATCGTATTTGAAGTCGATGGAAAACTCGAAAATCATTGCCATTTTCTTCGAGGAAACGAGCCAATTGAAATATTTTTTCCCGATCTCCCCAAACCAGTGTTCCCCGGCCGTCACGATCTCCTTTGTAACCATCCGGAAAGCTACCAGTTCTCCGATCGATTTCATCTCTTCAATGGATATAAGAACCCGGGGTTTGTTCTTCTTGCTCCTCTTCTTTTTTGCCGCGATCCAGATCACCACGTATAAAATGACCGCAAGGCCTGACCCCAACAAGAACCAGATAATCTGCTTGGTCATCTTTTCCTCCCTTTTGTGAAGGGTGAGTGAAAATCAGTGCCCTGTTCCACTGCTACCTTACAATAGTTATACCATAGAACCTCAAGTCCCCTTGAATACAGAATCACACAGGAAAGAGTTCTCCTTTACAAGGTTTTTCACGGGAGAGACTGAATAAAATTATGGAGAGAGGAGAGCATATCCCCGTAAAAAGGGTTGTATGTGAGCCTGCGGACAACACCTTTTTGCAGGAATTCCTTTTCTGTTTCCCCCAGGAACTCCTCCTTTTTCTCTCTGCATTGACGGTAAGCCTCATCATCTTTCCCGTAATAATGGCTGCAATAGAGGATTTCCCCATTTTCTCCATAAAATGGGTCTTCCGGAGGGAGTACGATGGCCATGTGGGAGGAACTTACTATATGTTTTTCGGGGAGAGCACTTTCCACAAGGACTGCTCCCTCTGGCAATTTCTTCTTCTCTCTCCCGTAAACGATCATCTTTTTGTGAGAGGAGAGAGCTTTTTTGAAGAGTTCCAAAGTTCCCTCGAATTTCACCGTGGAATCATCGGCACTTGCCGCAACGAAGAGGGGAATCTCTAAAGGGGAGGAGGACAAAGATTTCTCTATTTCCTTTGTGAGGCGGAATATCTGGCATGCGGCGTTTGCGGAAAATGATTGATACTTGAAATAGTTGTCATCCCGTTGAAGTTTTCCTATCCACCTGAGGGAGGGGATAACCCTGTCCAATCCGGCAAACCAGCAGGTTGCCCGTGCCAGGGGTGTGATTTTGACGGCGGGGGAAAAGAGGAAAAGGCCCTCTATGTGCGGATCTTTCATGGCATGGTGGATGCTGAGAGCGGCTCCCGTGGAGAGACCTCCCAGGAAAATCCTTTCTGCCTTTTTTTCCAAGGTCCCCACTGCGAAAGAGACCGCTTTTGCCCATTCTTCCCATGTAACGTCGAGAAGATCCCCCGGCCGCGTTCCGTGTCCCGGTAAAAGGAGAACTTCCACAAAAAAACATTGCCTCTTGAAAAAACGTGCCAGGCTCTTCATCGAGTAGGGAGAATCGCTTAGCCCGTGGATCAGGAGGATCCCCCTCGTGTAGGGATGATCTTTTCCGGGCTTACACTCTTTCGAAGGAACCAGGGAGAGGGGGGCATTGCCGTTAATGATCACTTCTCTGTTTTCGGGAGTAAAATCGGTACGGCTTTTCTCAATAAGTTCCCGTGCATAGGAAACGTACCTGTCAAATTCTTTTCCTTTGAAGTCGAAAGTAGTGTTAATCCCAGAGGGATGATGCCGTTCGCTCTCTTTCACTGAACAGGCGGAGAAAAGGAGTAAGAGGAGGAGGAAAAAAATCCAGTATCGCCTGGGGGAGCCCTTTAAGGAAGACTCCTCTTTACCTCTGAGGAAAAGAGGCATAATGGGAGAAGTTTCATTTCTTATCATTTTAGGGGTACCGTACCAGGATTATAATATAGCTATTGGTTGTGAGGAAGATTATAAAAAATCATCGTATTAAAGATTCAGTGTAAATCTTAAATGGGGAAAAATCGTTTTCCCCATCAATCGGTTCTGGAAATTCTGCCGGGAAGGCAGGGGAGGTAGCCATGAAGTATCGACTGTTCGGGAAGAGCGGGCTAAAAGTGTCAGAGGTATGTCTCGGGGCAATGACATTTGGAACAGAATGGGGTCTTTTCGGGGCAGCAAAGGATGAATCAGAGAAGGTGTTCAATGCATTCGAAGAGGCGGGGGGGAATTTTATCGACACCGCGAACAAGTACATGGAGGGGACGAGCGAAAAATATCTCGCGAAGTTTCTTAAAGGGAAGCGGGAAAAGTTTGTTCTTGCAACGAAATACACACTGGCTCTCGATTTTGACGACCCCAACGGCTGCGGAAACTCGAGGAAAAACCTGGTCCAGTCCCTGAATGAGAGTCTCGCACGACTGAAAACCGACTATGTGGACATCTTCTGGCTCCACGCATGGGACTTCCTCACCCCTGTCGAAGAGGTTATGCGGGCCCTTGATGACATGGTGAGGGCGGGGAAAGTACTCTACGTGGGTATCTCTGATACACCTGCCTGGATCATCGCGAGAGCGAATACCTACGCAGAACTGTCTGGGCTCACACCCTTTACGGGAATCCAGGTCCATTACAGTCTCATAGAGAGGAGCTCAGAGAGGGATCTTCTCCCGATGGCGAAGACTCTCGACCTTGCTGTCACTGCCTGGAGCCCTCTCGGGGGAGGGATTCTCACAGGGAAGTATGAAAAGGGAAAGGGGGAGTTGGGGGACCCACAACGATACGGCCCGGAGAACCTTATGGCGGAACAATTTGTTACTGAGAGAAACCTGGCCATCGCGGATGAAGTGGTAAAGGTGGCTGAGGAGGCCGGGAAGTCCCCTGCTCAGATAGCCCTAAGGTGGCTTTTGCAGCGCCAGGAGAGGGGGGTGATCATTCCCATCCTTGGAGCGAGGACAGGGGAACAGATGAGGGATAACCTAGGGTGCCTTGAATTTACTCTCCCTGAGACATTGATGGAACGCTTGGATAAAACAAGTGAAATCGATCCCGGCTTTCCCCACGATTTTCTCTCCCTTCCCTTCGTAAAGGGGATGGTGTACGGGAACAGGTATCCTGACATAGAAGTTCACAGGGGGCGCAAACCGTGAGGACCCTTTGAAGTTCAGGATCCGGATGCCTGGAGGAGGCATGGACATGGTAATGAAAAACTGAATTTCTGGGGGAACTATGCGGTTCCTCCCCGATGTCTTCGACTGGCCTCTTCCCAACGAGGAACAGCGAAAATTCGCGGGGAAATTTCTTTACAGAATGGGATATAAAAGATCGAGCATCCCCCCATCTTTTTAGAAAAATAGTCAGGCCATTCCCTCCTCACTTGGGGGCAGCCCTTCCGGAAAACAGATATGTGAATCCGAAATAATATTTTTCCAGGGAGTGGTCCGCCAGGATGGTGATACACATTTCACACGTAGGGAGAAAGTATCAGAAAATCTGATATGTGAAAGCACTTTGTATATAGTGGGGTCATGGGTTCCAATAAGTCATTTGAGGTCGCTGTTGTGGGCGGAGGGCCAGCCGGGTGTGCGGCGGCGTCCTTCCTCGCGAAAGCGGGGGTGTCAGTCGCGCTCATCGAGAAGGCGGTAATGCCCCGCTACAAGCCGTGTGGTGGCGGGATTGTGGGGAGGGCCTTTCCCCTCCTTCCGGAGGATTTGGGAGATGTGGTGGAGAGGGGCTGTAAAAGCGCAGAGATGCACCTTTACAATGAGGGACTTTCCTTTTCAGTCGTAAGGAGGGAAGCCATCGTGTCGATGGTTATGAGGGATCGACTCGATTCTCTCCTTCTTTCATTGGCACAAAAAGGAGGAGCCCATTTATTTTCCCCCTGTGAACTCCTTCACGTCACACAGATTTCTACGGGGGTGGAACTTGACACGTCCCGGGGAATGATCTCTGCCCGATTCGTAATAGGCGCCGACGGGGGAAGTGGAGTAACAAGAACAGAAAGCGGCTTCCCCTCTTTAGGGAAGGGTGTCCCGGCCCTGGCACTTGAGGTCGAAGTGGATGACCCATCAATGGAGAAGCTTTCCCATTCCGCGCGCTTTGATGTGGGGATCGTACCCTCGGGCTATGGATGGGTTTTTCCGAAAAAAAACCATCTTTCGATAGGCCTTGGGACATTGGGAAGAAGTTCTGCGAATCTAAATGAAGGGTTTAACCGTTATATGGAGGTGCTGGAGATTACAACAGCGCGAATTATCAGGCGAAAAGGGTCCTCTATTCCTCTTGCATCTTACAAAACTCCTCTCATAAAGGGACGGGTTCTTCTCGTGGGAGATGCGGCGGGGCTCGCGGACCCTCTTCTTGGAGAAGGGATCACCCATGCACTTCAAAGCGGACTGATCGCCGGGAGATCTTTGGTCGAGGGAGATTTTGAGGAAGAAAGGGTGAGAGAGGCCTACACATCCGCCCTTGAAGGTTCCGTAATGAAGGAGTTGAGGATTGCATCTCTTCTTTCCAAGATTCTTTACGATCATCCCACCCTTCGAAAACCCCTCTTTTCCCTCTACGGCCAGTCCCTCTGTGAGGCGGTGACAGATGTGATCACGGGAAAGAGGTGCTACCGGGAGATCCTACGGAGTCCCCGAAGTTATCTTCGCCTCCTTGGACTTGGCCGGTTACACTCGAGATGAAGGGGGGTCCCTTCAGGGAAGCTCCCTGATAAATTTTCTTAACTCTTCAACCATCTCTTTATAAAAGGGATTGAAGGTGAGCCTTCGGACAACTCCCTTAGAGAGGAGATCATTCGTGGTTTCTCCGAGAAAATCCTCCTTTCCCGACATGCAGCGGTGATACGCCTCTTCATCCTTCCCAAGATAATGGGAACAGGCGGGTATGCTCCCATGGGACCCGTAAAGAGGATCTTCTGGAGGAGTGACGATCGCCATATGGGAAGAACTGGCGATCCCCTCTTCGGGGAGCTCGCTGTGAACCTGCGAAATGGTGTCGGCCATATCTCCTCTTTCTCTCGTGTAGAGGATCATCTTTTTCTGCTCTGCCCGGGAGTTTTGATAAAAGGAGAGGGTTCCCTCAGGGTTCACCGTAACGTCATCGGCGCTGGCGGCGACGAAAAGGGGGATCTCTCCCCAGGGAGCTTTGAGGGTTTTCTCTATCTCTCTTATGAGGAGGGAGACCTGGCAGGCGGCGTTTGAGGGGAACGATCCGTACTTGAAGGGATCTTCGTCAGCCTGGAGAGGTCCCAGCCAGCGAAAGAGGGGGAGGAGAGTCCCGAGGGATCTGAAGAGGCAGGCGATTCGTGCTGCCCCGCTGATTTTCAGGGCGGGAGAGAAGAGAAAAAGCCCCTTTATGCCCCCTTCGTGAAGGGCGTGACGGATACTCAAGGCTCCACCCGTGGAGAGGCCTCCCAGATAGATCTCCTCTACCTTTTCTTTTAAGGATGACACGGCGAAATCAAGAGCTTTTGCCCATTCCTCCCATGTGACCTCGAGAAGATCCCCCGGCCTCGTGCCGTGTCCCGGAAGAAGAATCGCCTCAACGAGAAATCCCTCCTCCTGGAAGAGCTTCCCGAGATACTTCATGGAGTAGGGGGAATCGGTCAGGCCGTGGGTGAGGATTATTCCCCTTCTGAGGGTACTTTTGTCGCCACAAAGATAATTCTCCGGGGGATAAAGGAGAAAGGGAGAATTTCCCTCGACGATGAGTTCCCTGTTTTCGGAGGTAAGATCCGTACGGGCCTTTAAAATGATATCCCGGGAGTGGAGGATGTACTCCTCAAAGCTTCCTCCGGGGAAGGAAAATCTGCTGTTTACACTCGATAGATTGAGCCGTTCCCTTCTCTTTGCAGGTTGAGTAGCCATATCGCTCCGTACCATTGTACTGCAAAATGAGATCTTACGGCTTCATGAGAGGTCTAATAATGGAGGATGGAGGACACAGCGTGTTTCATCGGTATAATGTCCTTTTTGATAACACGTTATATATTTCGAATAAAAGGCGAGATAAAAATAATCCTCCCATAATAAGCAGGAGGATAAGGGTAACGCCGTAGGTCATGGTGAGATGGGTCACCCAGACCACCGGTATGAGAGAGTAACGGACAACGACCCTCGCGGTCTCATGATTTGATAACCATCTGGCGAGAGGGGGAGAATAACGGTAATAGGCGTTCACGAACACCTTCCCCACCCTGTTTTGAAGAAGGACCCTGTCGCGAAACTCCCGAAGGAGGCGCACCCGGGGCGCATCTACTGATCCGAATGCGGCGGTGGCGATGAAGCAGTCCTTCCCGAGTGCCGCAGGTGTTGACACGCCCGTAATTCCCGGCCCTCCCTGGTCGATGATGATGCCGTTCGCGGTCAGGTCATCGTCACCCAGGTTTCCGTCGACAAAATGGAGCGTGACGGTGAAGCCGTCAAACTCAGCGCCTGTCACAGTCTCAGGATCGTAGGAGAATTCATAGATCTCATCCGTAGTGCTTCCGGGAATTTTCCCGTACTTGTAATAGATGTCGCTGCTCTCGCTATCGAGGTAGAGGGTCACTGATGTGGCGCCTCCGGGGCCGATCCCTGTGACCGAAAATCCGAAAAATCCGTAGGGAAAGGCCACATCAGGTGGAAGATCGCCAGAGGGAGTGACGGCCTGGACATTTCCAAGGGGATCTGGTGATTCGACGGTGACATAGTGGCCTCCGTCGAAGGTATGGAGAGAGCCCACGTTCTCCTCTTCACTGTCGGGAATTCCATCATTATTCCCATCGTATGTTCCATCGTCTCCATCAGGCCCCATCTCCTCAGCATCGGCAACTCCGTCGCCGTCACCATCCTGGCCAGAATCTACAATCGAAAAGGTCCCATCGCTTTGATCAACAATCGAGATGTCTGACAGGTAGGATATCCGCACCCTGAAGGTGGAGCCTGTGGATTGATTTGAAGGGATGTTCCACATGTAGGAGCCGTCATCGGGGGTGCTGGGGAGGATCACCTGGTCAAGTGTCCCCCCTTTTAACAGTTCGATCACTACGTTCGACTCTATCCCGGGAGTCCCGCTCCAGGAGATCTCGTGTACGGATCCCTGGAACCATGATTCTCCTCCATCTGGGGAGGTGACGTGGATCGACTCGTTGTCCGCCTCGGTGGCGGTAACCTCTGTGCCGATGACGCCCGTCGCGCTCACGCCGATGGTGGCTGCACCATTTGCTCCATCAGGATCTTCTGCGGCAGAAAGTATTACCGTCTGATAGCTATTCCAGTTTGACGTTGTAAAGGAGAGAGACGACCCGGAAGTCACAGTTATGTCGCTGTCACCGCTTACCCTTTCAACTGTTGCCGATATTGCAGACGCCGGTTGCACACTCAGTTTAACCTTGAAGATGCCCGTACCTCCCTCTGGAACAGTCACTGCATTCAGATCCGTGACGAGTGAGAGGGAACCGTTATCATCTTCTGTTGCTACGATATTTTTATTGGGGATATCGTGTGCACTCATACGGATTGTAGCGGTGCCATTCGCTCCATCAGGGTCTACCGCGGCTGAAAGTGTCACCGTCTTATAGCTATTCCAGTTTGACGTTGTAAAGGAGAGAGAAGAACCGGCGAGGACGGTTATGTCGCTGTCACCACTTATCTTCTCGACAGTTACGGTAACAGGAGATGCTGGTTGGGCGCTCAATTTAACCTTGAAGATGGCCGTACCCCCCTCCGGAACAGTCACTGCATTCAGATCCGTGACGAATGAGATGCTATCGTTATCATCTTCAGTCGCGACGATGTTCTTATCGGGGATATGGAGTGCCCTCACCCCGATTGTAGCTGTGCCGTTTGCAACGTCAGGGTCTTCCGCAGCAAAGAGTGTAACCTTATGGTTTTGCTTCCAATTTTTTCTCGTAAAGGTGAGTGTTGCCCCACTCTTCACAGAGATATCAGGGTCTCCCGTAACCGGGGTCACAGTTGCGGTTACGGTGCTTCCAGGCCTCGCGCTCAGCCTGACATTGAAAGATGCAGTGCCATTTTCGGGGACTGTAACTGAATTTTTGTCGGTGATGAACTGAAGGGTGCTTGCAACATCAATAAGGGCTACGGTTATTGACCGATTTCCTCCATCAGGAGGGACATTATTTCCCCATGCTCTGAGACCCGGAGAAGAGAAAAGAATGAAAGAAAGGAGGGCAACAATTCTCACGATTCTTGCAAATCTTCCACTGTATTTCCCACTCATAGAGTTTCCTCAGGCCCGAATTATCACGCTCGATCACCATGGGGGGCGGAAAGGCTGCGCAATACGACACAATATCCCCTGATTTCCATAAAGAAAACAGCAATTAATATTCCACTTGTGGAGCAAATTCCATCTCCCGAATATCTTCATGTTTTCAGGCACTTCTTCGACTGTGTGTCCCGTGTGTTTCCGGAAAATGTCCGAACAAATGTAAACAGTTCCCCCTTTTAGGAAAATATTTCCTCACATTTACTCCATATAATTCAATATAGGTGTTTCCGAAGTTATATTTACGAATAGTATTGCGGGAAATAACACCTTGATTTTCCTTACAAATTTAGTATTCTTTGAAATAGGGTCACAAATCTTTTCAAAGATTGGCTAACTTCTTGATTGCAAAGAGGTTTATTCTTATTCGAGAAACTTCATCTTCGAGGAGGGCTTCCCTGTGTGAGAGTCTTCCGGAGGATAACGAGTAGGGAGAAGGGATGAATAGTGTTAAAAAATACCTTATTATTTCACTCTTTATTATCTTCGGACTTTTCTGTGCCCATAACGGATTTTCCATCGATATAAGCAACCCTCTTTTTACACAGGGGATAACGGAAAGTGGACATTCGGGGCTTCTCTTCACAAAAGGGGGAACCTCAATCGAGAAGGGAAAATTTATTGTGGGTGTCATACCTTCCTATTTTGACAGAGATTTTTCTGGAGGGGTGAGTGAAAAAAAAACCATCATACCCCTGACTCTCACCTACGGGCTCCCCGCCCATATGGAGGTTGCGGGAAAAATCGCGTACTCTTCTCTGGATAAAAGCAAAAAAGAATCGGGACTTTCAGAAGCGGGGCTCTCCCTCAAGTGGTCATTTCTTCAGAAAGAGGGTATGTCCTACCCTTCATTCGCCGCGGGGGTTTCCTCGAATTTTGCCCTGGCTGAGAAAAGCAAAGGACTATCAGATTTCAGCAGCTACTCTCTTTCTTTTTTCTTCTCCGGATCGGGTCTCATCGACTTTGGCCCCTATCACGACTATGTTTTTTCCCTCTATGGGGAAGGGAGGGCTGTGTTCAACGACCTGGGGAAAACTGAAAAAGAGGAGCACGGAGTAGTGAGTGCAGGTGCTCTCTTTCCTCTCCCCTTCTACTCCAACCTGGGATTTTTCATCGATGCAACAGGAACTGTGAACAGAGGGTTCGGGAGGAACAAGGATTTTATCCGTGTGACCCCTGCCTTTCGGTTGATTCTGAAGAAAACATCCTTAACCGCGGGAGCGAGTTACGTAAATCCGAACCCGAAGGGGCAGGATTCCTACTTTGAATACACCTTTTCAGCCACCCTCAGCCTGTAAGCAGACCTCACCAATTCTCGAAAAGACATAGGGGAAATACCCCAAAAATATTGCTATATTCATTATAATGGAATTTAGGTGAGAGTCAGGGGTGCTCTGTGTGAGGTGGAAATGAGTGAGAAGGGACCATCGACAGATTGGAGAGGAATCAGAGGGTGGTTCGGTGGCTGGTTTCTCTCCAGCCCATTAAGGCGTGCCGCGGAAATTTTCTTTCTCGGTGATCTCGAATCCTCCTACCTGAGGGAAATTGTGCGCCTCATCCCTGAGGGAAACGAGACGGTCCTTGATCTCGGAGCGGGTTCCGGCTACTTCAGCCTGAAAATTGCCCGGAAGGTGCCAAACGGGAAAGTGATCTGCGTGGATCTTTCGGAAACAATGCTCGGAATCCTTCGGAGGCGGGCGAAAAGGAAAAAATTGGAGAGATCCATCCAGATTGTAAATTCCCCTGCCTCATCTACGGGAATTGAAGCTGAGACATGCGACCTCGCCGTATCGAGCGGCCTATTTCATGAACTTCCCGATCCCGGGAAAGCTCTTGCGGAGATGGTCCGCACGGTGAAACCGGGCGGTTCGATCGTGGTGGCGGATTTCCTGGACATGCAGAGGGGCCATGGAGAGGAAGCCCACGGACCCATAAGCGTGGATCAGCTTACGGAGCTCTTTGACGAAGAGGGCCTCATTGATGCGACAATCTACCCGGTAAAAAGATGGGTAGTGGGAGTTGCGAAAAAATTCAGCACCGCCGCCTGAGGGAAGGGGGATATTCCCCTTCCCACCTCGACTTCACGATATAACCATTACAGGAAGGAGAATGGTCATGAAAAGTTATAGGAAAGAGTTATGGTTCACTATCCCCGGCCGCAGGGGCTTTGTAAACATTACTCCCATGGTGGAAGAGGCGTTGAGAGAGAGCGGAATCGAGGAAGGGCTGGTCCTCTGTAACGCTATGCACATCACCTCCTCTGTATTCATAAACGATGATGAATCCGGTCTTCATTCCGATTTTGAAAGTTGGCTCGAAGAACTTGCCCCCCATGAACCCCTTTCCCGCTACAGGCACAACCTCACAGGCGAGGATAATGGAGACGCCCACCTCAAGAGAACCGTTATGGGAAGGGAGGTTGTGGTGGCACTGACAGGGGGCGCACTCGATTTTGGCCCCTGGGAACAAATTTTCTACGGGGAGTTCGACGGGAAGAGGAGAAAGAGAGTTCTGGTGAAGATTATCGGGGAATAGGGAGAATTTATGACCGGGAATTTCTATTTAATCACCCCTGTGCTATTATGAGGCCCTGTTTTCCCATGATTACTGGAAAGGCGGTATGGTTTCCCCAAAGAACTCTTCCATCTATTTTTTATCCTTGAAAGAGAGGACTTCTCCCCGGCACTTTCAGGAAAAAACTTCTCGAGGAAGGGATCATCATTGAGAGGAAATTATTGATATCTGACGTTATGGAAGCGGATGAACTCTTCTTCGTAAATTCTGTGAGAAAGTGGGTTAGGGGTAAGATGATTCGTGGGGAACCCTTCAATGATCTGGAGGGAAATCCTCCTTTTTCTCGAATAGTTCCTGGATGAGTTCCCTTGCCCGGGAAAGATGGGATTTATCCACCATGACAGTTTTCTCAATGTACTTATAGGGTTGGGCTCCCCCGAGGAGGGAACCGAAAAAATTGTTCTTCACAATGTGGGAAATTCCCTCGTCCTGAAGGATCCCCCGGATCATGGCGAGTTCCACTTCATTCTGGGGAGAGATGAGCTTTCTCATAGCGTGTAGTGATGCCCTGTTTTTTCTTTCATTCCTTCCATTATAGTACAGCTTTTCCCGGGTGGGGACGAACGAGATCGCCAAGATCTGCCGTCCTACCGGCGTAGAAAGGGTCCATGATCTTGAACCCACATCCCTCGTTTCGTTGTCGGAGAAGATGGAAAAGGCGAGCGGTATTCCAATGGCTTACAAAGACGGCCCGTCACTTTGAAAGTCTACCAAGGTTCATTCTCACATTCATAATCAGGTCTTTATCTCACTTCAAATCACGGAAACAGGAAAAATAGTTCTGGACCCGAAGTTTCTTATTTGTTCTAATTCCTAAGTGTGCCTGGAAATATGTATATTTTGTGAATTAAGAAAACGATAGTTTAAAATAAAGTTTTATATCGGTGGGCTTGAGTTGAAACGGAGGAGGGGGCGATGGGCCAGATTATCAAGAGTGTGGATTCCCTGCAGCAGTCCTTTGAACAGGTAGTCGCGAAGTTCGATAATAAGCAGGGGATAGCCTGGTGCTACATGAACCCGAAACCCCGGCCATGCATCACCATGGAACTTCTGGACAACGTCCGTGAGTGCCAGCATCTCTGGGCCCATGTGAATCGTCTCGCGATCGAAGAGGAGAGAGAAGTTCCCATTCGCTATGCAGTCCTTGCGTCTCTCTTTCCAGGAGTCTACAGTTACGGCGGTGATCTGGAGCTCTTTGTAGAATATATCCGGAATGGGGACAAAGAGGGGCTCAGGACCTATGCCCGCATGTGTATCGAAAATGTGTATCTCATGTCTGTAAACCTGAATCAGCCTATGACTACGATCTCCCTGGTGCAGGGGGATGCGCTGGGAGGCGGTTTCGAGGCTGCCCTTTCGTGCAACGTCATTGTTTCCGAGAAAGGAGCCCAGTTCGGCCTTCCCGAAATTCTTTTCAACCTCTTTCCCGGGATGGGTGCCTACAGCATGCTTGCGAGGAAAATCGGGCCCGCGAAAGCGGAGAAGCTCATCATGAACGGAAGGTTGTACACTGCCGCGGAGATGCACGAGATGGGAGTTGTGGATCACCTTGCGGAAGATGGTGAGGGGGAACGGGCAGTCTACGACTATGTGGCACGCCATGCCCGTAAAAGGAATGCCTACCAATCGATCCTTCAGGTCCGCCACAGGATTAATCCGGTTTCCCGGGACGAGTTGATGGACATCGCCGATATCTGGGTGGATACAGCCACACACATCAGTTCTAAGGAATTGCGGATTATGGAACGGTTGGTCAGGGCCCAGGAGAAATTGAAGGAAGGAGCGACAGCTCCGGGGACGGTTAAAAAGATCCAGCCCGAGTTTCCAACCGAATGACCAGCGAATAAAGATCAGGAAGCAGCGTATCCGTTTTTCTCGAGGTATTGGAGCAGGGCAGTTTTTGCTTTTATAAATTCCTCTTCCAATGCAATCACTATTTTTCCCCCCTGTTCTCGAAACTCCATGGGGCTTATCTGTGATCCCTTTTCGCACTCCTCCATGAGGGTCATGGCGCCTATCTGACCCGCACTCCCTTTTAGAGTGTGGGTCAGATTCTGAAAGGAGTCGACGTCCCGGATTGCCACAGACCGTTTCATCTTCCAGAGCATCTGTTCACTGCTTTTCAAAAAGGTCTGAATGGTTTTTCCGACGAAGTCGCAATTCCCCCCGAGCAACTGGAGCTCCTCTATGACTGATAAGTCAAGTATTGTTCCTTTTTTTGTGTCCCCCTTTTCACGACTATTGGACCGTCTGGTCAGAAGCATCTGGGCGTTTGACTGCGGGATTTCCTCCCCGGGGACGACTGATTCGATCAGATGCAGAATATTTTCCACATTTATCGGTTTTGTGAGGAATCCCGCCATCCCGGCTTCTTCGCACGACTCCCGGGTTTGTTCAGTCGCATCGGCAGTTAATGCTATAAGGGGGATTCGGCTTCCCCGGGTGTTGGACATCCGGTAAATCTTCGCAGCCTCGACTCCTCCCATTACCGGCATCTGGAGATCCAGAAGGGCAACCTGGAAGGAATGATTTTCGAGTGCGTCAAGAGCCTCTTCGCCGTTTTCCACGAGCACCACCTTGTAACCTGCATGCTCCAGGATCTTTGCGATTACCTTCTGGTTCGTGGGGTTATCCTCTGCAACGAGGATGGAGATACCGCGTGGGTTTCCACTTTTCTGGGCGTATCGTTCCGTAATAGTGGCGATCCCCTTCCTTTCTTTAGTGTCGGCATTCAGAAAGTGGAGTGCGTTGTAGAGGAGGGTCTTGTCTATAGGGGTAGGTATCGCCGCTGAGTAGCCGTGGCTGATGATCTCATTAAGATCATGTTTTTCACTTCCCTTGCCAGCCAGGACCAACTTGACATTTCTGACCGTTTCGTCGCTTTTTATCCTCCGGGAAAACTCGAAGGGATCCATGTCGAGGCCATGCTCAACTACCAGGGCAATCTGGAAACCCTTCTGGCGACCCGCGGAAGTTGCCAGCAGTGCAAACGCCTGGGCAGCGCGGTCGACTAAGAATGCGTGTACTCCCCAGGAGGAAAGATATCCCTGTACCGTCTCTGATATTTCGGGATCTGAGGAGACGACGAGGATGCGGCTTTTTCCCAGGGGGGACGTCCCCTCGATCTGGAAAGCATTACTCTGCTGTTTTTCAAGGGGAAGGGAAAACCAGAAGGTTGACCCCTTTCCCGGCTCGCTCGTAAGGCCGATATCTCCTCCCATAAGGTCGATC